>NZ_DJHW01000040.1:0-38421 GCF_002433295.1 Pseudoalteromonas sp. UBA6610
ATTACCGCATCAAGCCAGGCGAAGCGAATTCAGGCTTCACGTTCACTTCATCAGTTGTTGGTGGTAACGTACCGAAAGAATTCTGGCCTGCAGTTGAGAAAGGCTTCAAGTCAATGATGAACGAAGGTGTTCTAGCTGGCTTCCCAGTACTTGACGTTGAAGTAGAACTTTTCGACGGTGGCTTCCACGCCGTGGATTCATCTGCAATCGCATTCGAAATCGCTGCTAAAGGCGCTTTCCGTCAATCGATCCCTAAAGCGGGCGCACAACTTCTTGAGCCAATCATGAAAGTTGACGTGTTCACGCCAGAAGATCACGTTGGTGACGTAATCGGTGACCTTAACCGTCGTCGTGGTATGCTAAGCGACCAAGAAGCTGGTTTAACTGGCGTTCGCATTAAAGCAGACGTTCCGTTATCAGAAATGTTTGGTTACATCGGTTCACTACGTACAATGACATCAGGTCGTGGTCAGTTCTCTATGGAGTTCTCACACTACGCAGCATGTCCACAAAACGTAGCTGACACTGTAATCGCTGCAGAAAAAGAGAAAAAAGCAGCTAAGTAATTAGCTCTGTAACTCTTTAAAAAAACCCGCACATGTGCGGGTTTTTTATTGCCTACGATTTAATTACTCTTTGAGTTAGCGTCTCTCAAAAACAGTAATACCAACAATGACAACCTAAATAAAAGGCTGCTTAAAGCGGTGAGCTATACATGCTTTAATTAAAGCTGAAGTGATGACTGTAGGAGCAATGGCTGCTTAGCTTCGCACAGAGTGCGTAAGAGCGCTCACCTAATACAGTAAGTGAGGTGCAGTTATGAAAGGGAAGTTGTATAGCGGCTTATTTTAGGTATAAAAAAAGGAGCAATCATGCTCCTTTTTGTATTTAGTGCGTGCCCATTGCGCTAATTAAACTTCTTAATTGCTTTAGCTCTTAGCGCTTTCATCTTTGGCAAGCGAGGCTTATTAAAGCTTTGTATGGGCATAACCACTAAATGCTCTTGTGGCAGGGCTGGCACCGTTTTAGGGTATTGCCCAGGCTCTGGTACCGAAATCTCTTTTAAATGCACTTTAAGGTTGTTTAGCATAGGGTCGTTATCAACTTCGCTAGGGCAAATAAATATTCCCATTTTACGCAGTTGCACACCTAACTTAATGCTACTGGTGTAGCGTATTATTGGCGCTCCAAGTAATAGACCAAGTAATATAGGCGATAACCACCAAAAGAACACTGGCGTAAAGTAATAGGCTGTAGCGCCCCATACTATGGCAACTAAGGTAGAAAATAGTGTGTAATTAAACGCTTCTTTCCACGGTACCATACGGCCTTCGCGCGGTTGTGCATCCCACTTAACTTTTTTACCCAAAAATACACATACTACAAAGTAAGCATGAAACACCATCATAAGTGGTGCCACAATAATGGCAAATACAGTCTCTATTATTGAGCCTAGTATTAATTTAAACGAGCCGCCAAAGCGCTTATTTCTGTGCACTAGCGTGACAATTACACCCATTAATTTAGGCACCAATAATATAATAATGGTTAAATAAAGTAGTGAATCAATTAGGTCTGTTTTAGCTATTTGCCACGTTGGGAATAACTGATAAACCCGATTAAAGTACACATCGCTATTTAATGCACGTGTTACCGCATCTATGGTGCTTAGTGCCAGCATAGATAACCAAATAAGCGATGAAATATAAGCGGTTGCGCCTAATAAAAAGTGAAACTTACTCATTAACTTTAATTTAGACGAGCCTAATAAACCAAGATGCTGAATGTTACCTTGCACCCAACGTCTGTCGCGTATGGCATAATCTAAAATGTTACTTGGTACTTCTTCGTAGCTACCTTCAATATCGCTAAGTAATAGAACATCCCAGCCTGCACTGTGCAGTAGTGAAGCTTCTACAAAGTCATGACTTAAAATTTCGCCACCAAAGGGGGCATTGCCTTCAAGCGTAGGTAAACCACAATAGTTAATAAATGCTTCAACACGAATAATGGCATTGTGGCCCCAATAATTAGCTTTGTCGGTTTGCCAAAAAGCAGACCCCGTTGCCAGCATTGGGCTGTAAAGCACAGAGGCAAATTGTAAAAAACGACCAAAGTAGGTGTCTTGACGAACTGGAATAGGAATAGTTTGAATTAAGCCAGCTTGCGGGTTGTTGATCATGCTTGTGGTCAGCTCTAGCATACATTTACCCGTCATTACGCTGTCGGCATCAAGTACAATCATGTGATCGTATTGGCTGCCCCAGCGCTCGCAAAAGTCGGTTAAGTTACCTACTTTACGGTGTTTATTATCTTCGCGGCGACGATAGAAAACCTGTTTTGCAGTATCGCCTAAACGCTCACATAAAGCATGCCATGCGCTTAGCTCGTTTTGTGCTATTTCAGGGTCTTGCGTGTCGCTGAGTAAATAAAAGTCAAAATTGGCAAGTTGCCCAGTCTCTTTTAGCGATTGTAAGCTCACTTCAAAGCCGGCAATAACACGGTGCGTGTCTTCGTTATAAATAGGCATAACTACCGCGGTTTTTTGCTGTGCAAGCGCGGTATTGTCAAACTCAATAGGCTTAATGCGTCTTAGGGTGAGCGGGTCAATACGAAAAAATTGCAGTACAAATCCTATCGTGCCGCTACAAAATGCCGTAACAATCCATGCAAAGGTTATTGAAAATAAAACCAATAGCGCATATTCAAGCAAGGTCATTCCGTTTGAGCTTAAAATTTCAAACATAATGGAGATGCCGTACCCTGAAACAGTGAGTGCTGCAATAGCAAATAACCATACGCGCAGTGTTTTGAATGGCATTGGTGTGCCCTTTCCTTTATTACTTGATGTCATTTGGGTACCAAACATAGCTCCATACCTCACTAATTTCTTTATCACGAAGTTTTAACGATAAACGCATATCTACGGGTTGATCGTCCTGTGGTGCAATTTTAAACGCTACTCGCCAACCAAGAGATTTAGGAAGTTTTTGCACTGTTACATCCCTTACTTCACCTGTTGTAAGCTGAATGTCGGCTTCAAGTGTTAGCTTTTCAGACAGGTTGTTTAAATCGGGGCCTGCAAAGTCGACGGTAAACTGGCGATGGCTTTGCGGTGGTGGATTATCTTCACCTGGCAGCGCTGCGCTACCAATACGTGTGCGTGTTACACGCGCCTTTTGGTGTTGAGTTAAATGGGCGTTAAAGGTGCTCATTTTGTAGCTTAGCTTTAATGAATCACCAGCTTTCATTGGCTTTTCAGGCACCCAGTAACTCACTATATTGTCGTTCGTTTCTGTATCTGTTGGTATTTCTACTAGCTCAACTCGGCCATTTCCCCATTCACCTTTTGGCTCTATCCACAGGCTTGGACGGTCGTGGTAGTGCGCTTCAGTATCTAGGTAATTGTTAAAGTCACGGTCACGCTGTGCTAAACCAAACCCCTTAGGGTTGGTGTACGAAAACGAGGTAACGCTTAACTGTGTTGGGTTGTTAAGCGGGCGCCATACCCATTTGTTATCAGCTGACTGTGTTAACAAGCCGTCTGAATCATGCACTTCTGGGCGGTAGTCATCAAAAAACTTAGTGCTGTTTTCACCGTGGTAAAACATACTTGTTAAAGGGGCTACGCCTAGCTTTTTAATATCTTTACGGGCAAAAATTTGCATATCAACATCAACTAACATACTGGTTGTTGGGTCAATATCAAATTTGTAAGCGCCTGATACCGAAGGGCTATCAAGCAATGCAAAAATAGTGATGTTAGTTTGCTCAGCCTGGGGCTTAACAAGCCAAAACTCTTTAAACATAGGGAACTCTTCACCCGATGTTTCCGCGGTATCGATTGCTAATCCGCGTGCTGATAAACCATATACTTGATTAGGACCAACAACTCTAAAATAAGAGGCCCCTTGAAACACCATTACCTCATCTTTGTATTCGTTTGTGTTAATTGGGTAATGTAAGCGAAAGCCTGCATGGCCTAGTTGCGTGCCGGCTACGCTTTTTGCTATTTCGTCTTTTAAAGGGGCGGCTGTGCCATCGTATTGATAAAAATCAGTACTGAAAGGTAGGCGGTTACGTTTTGAGTCGCCTTCTACGGTATTAATTGTTACCGGTGTTTTATATAAAAAACCAGGGTGAAAGAGTTGTAGCTCATACAGACCTTCATCTTTCCACACCGATTTGTCCTGCTTAAATCGAATTGAGCGGTAATCTTGGTAATCAATGTTATTTAATGCTTCTAGCTCTATATTTTTTGGAGGTGCATATTCTTGTTCTGCTAGTTTTTTAGCGCGGGCGCTTATTACTTCAAATAGGCTTTCTTGCGGAATTGCTGCATCAACACTTGCTGCTATTGCCTGCGTGCTATAGCCCCAGCCAGAAAAAATAAAAAGTAGACCCAATAATGGCGTTGCTTTTTTCTGCCAAGTAGGAGGTGTTTGGGTTAATTGTTTCATTTCCATTCCTTTATAAAAACACGACTTATTTTTACGCTTAGGGTTTGTTACTTAACTACTACACAAGGGTGACGAACTTATAGTGCAACTTTTAATCCGTAAATAAAGTGTTTACATTTCAACAGGTAAATTTATTAAAAAGGGTTTTAACTACGGCTTATGTGTAAAAAATACTCATTTAATGTATTTGTTGCGCGGCTAATTCTATTAATAGTTAATAAACGGTATGGAAGATATTAAGGGTTGTTTACTGAAGCTTGTCTGAATTACATTTTTATAAGCATAAAAAAAGCCGCAAAAATGCGGCTTTAATACAAATCACTCGTTATTTTTTCTTAAATCTGCGCACTAATGAAAGTGGCGCTAATAAAAGAGATAACCAAAGCAATGAGCCTGAGTCGTTATCGTCATCACCACGTAGGTTGTTTACTCTTACTACAACCGTTTGTGCTTCAGATACGTTACCTACACTATCCTCTGCTTGTACTGTAAGGGTAATACGATTTTCAAACTCGTAATCTACTTCGCTTGCAACAATTAACTGACCTTGCTCGTTAATTGATACAGAATCGTTACCTGATACGATAAATTTAACCACAGGTGATACATCAGCATTAGGGTCGCTAAAATCAAGTGTGCCAATCACAGTGCCTACAGCGCTGTTTTCATCTACTGTGAATATTTGATCAGGTGCAATTACCGGTGTTTGCTCTTCAGGGGTAAGTACTACTTCAGATTTTATATCAACAATCACAGGGTCGTGATCAGATGCACGGTATGGCCCTTCTGCGTATAGCGTAGATTGATGACCTTCGCTCTTAAACTCTAGGTTGTAATCAAGCACGATAGGCTCATCAGCATTGATATGCCAATCATTTGCTGCAACAACTTTGCTTAGTAAAGACTCGGTTGCTAAAGCATGATCAAGGCTACCTGCACGGCCAGAGAAGCTATAAGAGTAGCTTAGTGTATCGCCATCAAGCTCTGCGACTACGTTTTTATAGCCTTTTTCATCAAACTTACGGATTGGGTCTTCCATTGCATAAGCGTTCATATCACCAACAAGAATGATATCTTCGTCATCTACGCCAGTAGGTTTGTTGTCTAACCAATCAGTAAACGCATCAGCAGCTTCGGTACGAATTTCATTCCAACAGCCTTGGCCATCACCTAGGTCGTCGTTGTTATCATCACCACAGCTCCCTTTAGATTTAAGGTGGGCTACAGAAACAGTAAATACTTCATCTGTTGAAAGTGACTTAAAGCTTTGTGTAATTGGTGCACGGTTGCTGTAATCAAACGGATAATCAGTAGTAATAGCCGCTGTGCCTACTTCTTCTACTTTATCTGCGCGGTAAATAAGGGCTGTGGTGATTTCGTCGGTACCAATTTGGGCTACGTTAAAATCTACAAACGCGTAGTTGTTAGCGCTGTCAGCATCGTTTAATGCATTTACTAAACTTGCTATAGCACTGAACTCACCAAAGCCATCATTTTCAATTTCCATTAAGCCAACAACATCAGCTTGCATTGCACTAATAGCACTTACAAGTTTTGCTTCTTGACGTACAAACTCTTCTTCTGAGTCTGCACCACGGCTAGTAGGGAAACCACCGCCTTGGCCATCACCGTTAAAGTAGTTAAGTACGTTAAAGCTGGCGATTCGTAAATCGGCTTCTTCACTTTGCTCAGGCGCATCTTCACGCGCATTAGTCGCTATAAACTGTGGTGTAACTGTTGGGTGAATGCGATACGTGCTAAAGCTGTATGTAACTACCCCTGTTACCGCATTTACAGTATCGCCGGTACGTAGAGTATTTTCTGCCGATAGGCCTGGCGCTGGGTAAGCCGATGGATCTGAGTTTTGAGCTGTAGAGCCATCATCTAATAAGATTTTTTTAGTCAAGTTAGCCGCTTCAACAGCATTGGCTGCATCACCTGGCAATGCAACTTGAGTGCCTTGGTATAAACGCTCAGTGGCTAGTTCTACTTCACCATAGCGACCTAAGCCGTAGTTGTTAGTAACTACAAGTGTTTGGTCTAGGCTTACTAGCATACCTTCATAAGCTTCTAAGTCAGCTTGGCTCTCTAAAGGTAAGCTTATTGAGGTTGCAGAGGCCGCTTCGTCAGTACCACATACTGCAATTTGTGTTACATCTGCAAGTTGTGTTGAATCATAGTATTCATCAACCGTACCTTGTACGCGCACGTGGTCACCTACATTTACATCGGTATCAGTAAAGTATACAAATAGACCTTCAGAGGTCATTGGGTCGTTATCTACATCTGCAGCAAGCGAGCTTACAAAGAAACCACCTAAGCCATCTTCACCTTGAAAATCGGCAGTGACAATACCTTCAATTTCAACAAGGGTATCTACTAACGGGCTTGCTTCACCTGCACCTTGCACAGCGCTAATTAGCGTTTTATCTGCGCCACATACAAGCGGTTCTAATGGTTCTGGCTCAGGGTCTGGCGCAGGAGCCGTACCACCATCGCCAGCATGCGAGCCTAAGCCGTCAAAGGTGTCAATATCAAACTGTTCCCATTCATCGCTAGGATTAAAAGTTGCAGTTGAGTCAGTTCGACCCGTTGTGATGCTATTTTTTCTTCGTAAGGTTTTATTTTGAGTTTGTACGGTATCATCAGACCAAAAAGAGCCAGGATCAACACCCACTTGGCCAAAGCTATCAACCACCACACCATCTTTAGTTAAAACAAGGGCATCGTCACCGTTGTAGTAAGTTACTGTGCTGGTTTCATCTGCAATATCAAGAATGGCAGCGGCTGCACTAGGGTTTGAAATGATAAAGGTGGTATTGGCAGCCAATGTGCCTGATAAATCAATTGAGTTACCTACCGAACTACTACCATTTGAATAAAGTCCTAAAGTATAACCTTCAAGAGAAAGCTCGGTATCAGCATTGTTATAAAGCTCAATCGCTTTATTGTTGCTGCTGCCTTCGATGTATTCAGAAATGATTAGATCGGCGGAGGCTGGTGCACTGAGGCTTGCTAATACAAGCGCCAGTGGCGTTATTTTCGTTTTTAACATTTTTTATTATTCCCGTGTATTTAAATCCCAAAATGGGACACCAGTTTAGGCAATCTAAATGACAAAAAGAATACAAATATGTTAATGATTGTAAAAAAATTAAGGCGGCGTACCGCCTTTGATAACATGTTTAATTATTTTGCAGCCATTGCGCGGCCTGCTTGGCAAAATACGTTAAAATACCATCCGCTCCGGCGCGTTTAAATGCCAGTAATGATTCCATAATTGTGGCCTCTTCACTCAACCAGCCGTTATCGATTGCCGCTTTGTGCATTGCATATTCGCCACTGACCTGATATGCGAAAGTAGGTACACCAAATTCATCTTTAACACGACGAACAATATCAAGGTACGGCATACCGGGTTTCACCATCACCATGTCGGCGCCTTCTTGTAAATCAAGTGCCACTTCACGAATTGCCTCATCAGAGTTGGCAGGATCCATTTGATACGTTTTTTTGTCGGCCCCTTTCAAGTTACCTGCAGAGCCAACAGCGTCTCTAAACGGCCCGTAATAGCTAGAGGCATATTTAGCTGAGTAAGCCATTATGCGTGTGTGAATATGTCCATCTGCTTCAAGTGCTTCGCGAATAGCACCAATACGGCCATCCATCATGTCAGAGGGTGCAACAACATCGGCACCTGCCTCGGCGTGCGAAAGCGCCTGCTTAACAAGAATTTCAGTGGTTATGTCATTAATTACATAACCTTCATCATCAATAATGCCGTCTTGGCCATGAGTAGTAAATGGGTCAAGGGCTACATCGGTAATAACCCCAAGCTCAGGAAAAGCTTCTTTTAAAGCACGAACAGTGCGTTGTGCTAAGCCATCTTCATTGTACGCTTCTTCGGCCATCAAAGATTTTTTGTCAGCAGGGGTTACCGGAAAAATAGCGACGGCAGGTACACCTAAATCTACAAGCTCTTTAGCTTCTTCAAGCAATAAATCAATTGATAAACGCTCAATTCCTGGCATTGATTCAATTGCTTCGCGGCGGTTTTTACCTTCAAGTACAAATACCGGAAAAATTAAATCGTTTACCGATAGTTGGTTTTCGGCCATAAGACGGCGAGAAAAATCACTGCGGCGCATTCTACGCATGCGGGTATATGGGAAAAGGTCGAGTCCTGATTGGGCCATGTTACTAAGCTCCTACTGTGGAATTGGAAAACTAATTACTTGATTTCGGCCATGTTGTTTAGCGAAATAGAGCGCTTTATCTGCGTCGTCTGTAAATAGCTCAGGGTTACTAATATCGTTTACTACAGCGCTGTTTACGCCAGCACTAATGGTTACTTTTACGGCTGTTCCGGCTACGTTTACGGTATTACTCTCTACGGCTTGGCGAATTTTTTCCGCAATATCAACAGCCCCCTCTTTTGGGGTGTTAGGTAGCAAAACAACAAACTCTTCGCCGCCGTAGCGAGCAACTTCGTCCAACGGGCGTTTTAAATGCTGTTTTATAATGTCGGCTACAGCGCGTATTACTTGGT
Organism: Pseudoalteromonas sp. UBA6610; assembly: GCF_002433295.1. Classification (NCBI taxonomy): domain Bacteria; kingdom Pseudomonadati; phylum Pseudomonadota; class Gammaproteobacteria; order Alteromonadales; family Pseudoalteromonadaceae; genus Pseudoalteromonas; species Pseudoalteromonas sp. UBA6610. The sequence goes on from NZ_DJHW01000040.1 coordinate 9,010, forward strand.
CGCCGGTTAAGTGCCCGTAGTTATCATTTACGCGTTTAAACCGGTCTATATCGAGCATAATCATACTCAAAGGCGTTTGTTCACGCCGAGAGCGACGCAGTTCCATCACTAATTTTTTATCAAAAAAGCGACGATTTTTAACGCCACTCAGCGCGTCTTCCATATTAAGTAGCTCAAGCTCGCGGTTTTTATCTTCTAGTTCACGCAAAGTGACTTGTAGCTCAAAGGTGCGCTCATCAACTAACGACTCTAATTCTTTTTGTGTTTGGGCTTGCAGCGCGAGCCGCTCATTTAATAGTGTATCTTGGGCTGCATTTTCAGCAATCAAGGTTTGTTGAGCAATAACTTGTTCATCACGCTCTAAAATAAAGCGCTTCATAACGCCATAACATAGGCAAAATGTACTACCAAAAAAGCATATAAAAACAAAAGCTAAGCTACTTCTACCTAAAGGGTATAAGCCAAATACCGCAACAATAAGGTACACCATAACAAGTAAAAATAGCATGAGTGCAATTAGTAGTGCTTGAATTGGTTTTGAAGGCGCATTTTGCTGGCAGATGTAGGCGCTTACCAAGCAATAAATAATAACAATCGGGCTCGCCAGTAAGCTAAATGGGGTAAACACTGTGCTAGGTAAAGCCCACATAAACAGCAGGCTAATTGCGTAAATATTAGCAACAATGGTTTGCCATTTTAGTAGTTTAGAGGCTTTAGGTTGGCACAGTTGTTTTTGTAGCGGCACAAAAGCAAGCGTAGTGAGCATTAGTAAAACAGGTATCATTACTTGCTGTAATGAAGGCGAATTTGGATGAAAATAACGAGCGCCAAAACCGCATAAATAAGCCAGAAGCACACCTAAGGTCAGCGTAATAATGCCTGCATAAGCAAAATACAACTTGCGCGAAAACCCATACAAAACCAAGCAACTTATGGCCAATGAAAATAAAAAACCAATGAGTAAGCCATAAATTAAATTAAGCTTACCTTTATGCGCTAGGTAGGCATCTGGTTGCCATAAAGTCAGCGGGATGCGCAGCCCAGCACTGTTGTTAACCTTCATTATTACGGTGCTAATACTATTTGCCGGCAGCCTCAAGGTTGCTAATAAAGATTCACTTTTTATTAGCCGTGATGAGAGCTTAAAGTTATCGCCAGTTTGCATGTGTGAGAGCAGTGCTGAATTATAAAAATGAAAAATTTGCGCTTCATTTAACAGCGGGTTATCGAGCGATAAAATAGGGCTTATATTGTTATTTAAGGTATTTTTAACTGTAAACTTGACCCATACAGGGCGTTGTTCAAACCCTAAATTTAATGGCTTATCACTTACTGTTTGCCAGTCGTTAACCTCATGGTAGGCATTGTTTGCTGTGGTGGGCGTAAACGAATAGCTCAGGGTGTCTATTTTTATTGATTTAAAATTTTCAGAAATTACGGGGTTTGCAACACTGCAAAATGAACAAAGGAGCATAAATAGGCTAAATAGCGCCTTTGGGCTTGTCATTAGCGACCTGCTATATCAAATAAGCTATAAAAGTTAGCCGTACTATGGGTGGCAATAGTACTTGGTTCAACGTTATAAAGCTTAGCGAGTGTTTCACACACATAGCTAAGATAGGCGGGCTCATTTTTACGTGATTTTGGTTTAGGGGTTATTGTGCGTGGAATTAAAAAAGGCGCATCGGTTTCTATTAATAACCGCTCAAGCGGGATACTTGGCACCAATTGTTGCAATGCTTTACCGCGGCGCTCGTCACACACCCACCCAGTAATGCCAATATAAAGGCCTAATTCTAAATAATCTTTAAGTGCTTGGGCATTGCCTGTAAAGCAATGCAGCACGCCACGTACGTTATAGTTAGCCAAAATATTTAGCATATCTTCGCTTGCGTCACGTTCGTGTAAATAAACAGGTAGGTTTAGTTTTTCAGCTAACGCTAACTGGCGTTTTAATACGCTGCGCTGAATATCGCGAGGAGAAAAATCGCGATTATAATCAAGCCCACACTCACCAATGGCCACAACGCAATCGTTACTAGCAAGCTGCGTTAAAGTGGTTTCAAGTTCATCGGTGGCGTCTTTAGCGTCATGTGGATGCACGCCAGCAGTAGAAAACTGATTATATTGTTTTGCTAATGTAAGCGATTGTTCGCTACTAGGCACATCGCAGCCGATCAGTAACATAGCTTGCACGCCCGCGGCATTTGCGCGGGCAATAATGGCCTGATGCTCACCTTCAAACTGGTGATTGGTTAAATTAACGCCGGCATCAACTAACGTGTAGGTCATTACTGAGTGCGCTTCACACGGATTGAGCGGTTTTGACCATCTTTACGAAGTAAAAAAGAATTAAATACACCGCGGCTAATAACCACTGTGTCTGACTCTTTTAATTTAAGGCTGTCAGAGCCAATTTGACGCCATTGCTGATCGTTATCAAGGGTAATAATGAGCTCGCCATAAGGAGCTTTTCTAACTGATGATACTAATGCTGTGATATTTTCGTCTTTATCTTTAGTGATCTCTTTATGCTCAAGGCCAAAATCATCTGCTTTAGCAGCAGGCGCTGCTTTAGAAACAGCTGCAACAGGTGCACTTACGTTTGGCGATACATTGGTTACGGCTTTTGGTGGGGTAAGGGTTTTTTTCTCACTAGGTTTAGTAAGCGGTTTACCTGCCACTGTGTTGTCATAACATAGTAAACGGTTAAAGTCGTTTTCAATAAAGCTACATGCTTGCAAAGCTTGCACGTTAATTTCTTGCGCTGCAAACGTCGGTGCGCTTAGTAAAACCAGTAGTGAGAGTAGTTGTTTTTTCATTTTATTCCTCAGATTCCTGTTGTTCTTTAGCGCTATAAAATTTCGCTAAAATTAACCCTAGCTCAAATAAAAGCAGCATAGGAAGTGCTAATAGTGTTTGTGATAACACATCGGGCGGTGTTAAAAACATCGCCACAACAAATACACCAACCACAATATAAGGGCGTTTTTGCTTTAAACTCTGCGTGGTTGTAGCGCCACTCCAACATAGCAACATTATGGCTACGGGTATTTCAAACGCCACACCAAATGCAAAAAATAGCTTAAGTACAAATCCTAAATAGCTACTAATATCCGGTGCTAGGGTCATCATTTGCGGCCCTACACTAGTAAAAAAGCCTAATATAATAGGAAGCACTATAAAGTAGCAAAAAGCGATACCGCCATAAAATAGCAAAATACTTGAGGTCAAAATTGGCATTAGCATGCGTTTTTCGTGTTGGTATAAGCCAGGTGCTATAAATCCCCAAATTTGATGCAATATCCACGGAATAGCGCCAAACAAGGCAACAAATAGCGTTAGTTTAAACGGTGCAAAAAACGGTGCCGTAACATCGGTAGCTATCATAGTGGCAGTGCTTGGTAAATGTGCGACTAAAGGGGCGGCTACAAACTCATATATATCATTGGCAAAATACACTAGGCCAATAAATATCACTAAAATACTAAAAAGTGATTTAATAAGCCGATCGCGCAGCTCAATTAAGTGAGCGACGAACCCTGATTTAGCTTGTTCAGACATTATTTTTTATACCACGTAATAAGTTGACCACAAATAGGGGAATTAATTTCACTTTTTTTCATCGAGTTGTTCGCTAGATGACGTGCTTGAAGTGTTTTTATAGCTATGAGTAACCGACTGCGCTGCTTTTTGCAGTTCATCAACCGATTGTTGTAGCTCAGGGCTTAAATCTTTAAGCTCTTGTTGCTCTGCTTTTTTTAGGTTTTCGTGAAGCTCGTGTATGCGTAGCTCTTCACTCACTTCTGCTTTAACTGAGTTGGCCATCGACTTAACGGTTTTTACCCAGCGCATTACGGTGCGAATGGCAACCGGTAACCGCTCAGGGCCAAGTACCACTAGGCCAACAATAAAAACAACAACGAGCTCCCACATTCCCATATTGCTTAAACCTTAGTATCGTCTTTGGTTTTTTCAGTGCTTTGTGTCTGTGTTGGCGCTGCTTTTTGAGACTCTTGGATTTGCTCAGCTTTTTCGCTTTCAGTCTCTTTAGTTTGATCATCAGACATGGCTTTTTTAAACCCTTTTACTGCACCGCCTAAATCACCACCCATGCCGCGTAGTTTTTTAGTACCAAAAAGAAGTACGATAATCGCTAAAACAATCAATAATTGCCAAATACTAATGCCACCTAAACCCATGGTTATCTCCAACTGATAAATGCTTAAATGTTTATTTTAAGTACTAATTATACGCCCTGTGGCATAAATAGCACTTAGTTTATGTGTTACGCCACGCCACAATAAAGCTAATTGCAGACGCTGCTAATGTTACGCCTGCCGCTATGAGGTCGTGCTGCAGATAACACAGTGCCGATACAATCAGTGTAGCACTGCCAAATAGGCTAAGTACTAGCGCTTTGTGTGACACTTTACTTGGCTGAGAATGCTGTATTTGCGGACTACGTTTTAAATTTTGATAAATTAAATCAGGTAGTTCTGGCATTTTTTCAGCCCAAAATGGCAAGTTAGCATACATTTGTTTCATTACTGATAACGGTCCAACTTGTTGTTTTACCCAATCTTCTAAAAATGGCTTAGCGGTTTTCCACAAATCAAGCTGAGGATAAAGCTGACGCCCTAAGCCCTCAACGTATAATAACGTTTTTTGTAATAATACTAACTGCGGCTGTACTTGCATGTTAAAGCGGCGTGCGGTGTTAAATAAATTAACGAGTACATGGCCAAACGATATCTCAGCCAGTGGCTTATTAAATATAGGTTCGCACACGGTACGAATTGCAAATTCAAACTCTTCTATGCTGGTATCGGGCGGAACCCAGCCCGAGTCAACATGTAGCTGAGCAACTTGGCGGTAGTCACGATTAAAAAAGGCGATAAAGTTTTCTGCGAGATAGCGTTTATCTTCTTTGTTTAATGTGCCAACAATGCCACAGTCGATACCAATATACATGGGGTTTTCAGGGTGCTCGCGAGAGACAAATATATTGCCAGGGTGCATATCAGCATGAAAAAAACTGTCTCTAAATACTTGGGTAAAAAACACTTCTACACCGCGCTCAGCGAGTAATTTCATATTGGTATTTTGCGCAATTAACGACTCGGTATCTGAGACCGGGATTCCGTAAATACGCTCCATAACCAAAACGTTACTGCGGCTATAATCGCTATAAACAGCCGGGATATATAACGAATCAGAGCCTTCAAAGTTACGCTTAAGTTGTATGCCATTTGCGCCTTCGCGCATTAAATCGAGCTCATCTAGCAAGGTTTTTTTATACTCTTTGACCACCTCGACAGGGCGTAACCTTTTTGCTTCGCTGTGTACATTGGCAAGCACTTTAGCGAGCTTTTCCATAAGTGCTAAGTCGGCATTAATTTGTGTTTTTATGTTTGGCCTAATCACTTTTATAACAACATCTTGGGTATTGTTATGGGCATCAACTAGCTTAGCAGTATGCACTTGCGCAATAGACGCTGAGGCCAATGGGGTTTGCGAAAACTCACTAAACAACTGGTTTATATCGCTAATTTCGAGCGCTTTTTCAATTATTTTTTGGGCAAGTTCGCCTTCAAAGGGCTCGACTTGGTCTTGCAAAAAAGCAAGCTCTAACGCAATGTCGTGAGGAAGTAAGTCTCGGCGGGTAGAAAGCATTTGGCCAAACTTAATCCACACTGGGCCAAGCTCTTGCAAGGCTAAGCGCAGGCGCAAGCCCGCTGGTTTATTTTTGTGCTGGTTACGTAACCAAAACAAGCTACCACGCGCAATTTTAGCGTACCAAGGTATTTTTTGTTTTGGTATTAACTCATCTAATCCGTAGCTAAGTAATGTTTTAGTGATGTAATACAATCGAGCAGTCGACACAAAAAATCCTTAGCGGCTGTTGGTGTTAGAAGAGTTGATTAATGCATTTATGCGTTGTTCAATAGCGGCCACTTGCCCTTTTAGCACTCGGTTTTGTTGTTTAAATTGTTCAAGCTCTAAAGGGTGAATAGTTACAGCGAGCTCATCTTGGCATAGGCTGGTTAATGTGGTGCTAATTTGCTGACGCGCTTTACGCTCTTTACTGCGTAAAGCGTTTAGCTGTATATAAAGTTGTTGTGCGGGCGCATCGCCAATATAATGCGATAGTTGCTCAGGCCAATCTATATCTAGCCCAGAAAATGCGGCGCTGTATGCCTGAGCGACGTTTAAGTCGCCTTGCAGGTCTAGCTTATCTTGACGAATGAACTGTGTAAGCATGGCTGGGTCTTTAAGCGCCATGAGTGTATCTATATCTGCGCTGATCATACACTCTGCGCTATCTTCATCACTGGCACTGTAAAGGTGTAATAGTTTACCATCAAAGGTTAATACTATTTGCTGCTGCCAATTGCGGATTTCGACCTTTAATGGTTTGTGCTTAACGGCACTGAGCTTATCTATTAAGGTGGCGTCGAGTTGCAGTACCTTATTAAGCACTCGCTCTATAAGCGAAAGTACAAAATTAGGTAACATAAAAAACTGCGAATCGGGTTTTGCTGCGACCACTTGCTCGCTTTTTTGCTCAAACGCCATAACTGCCTGCCTTAATATTTAAAACCACGGTGCAGTGCAACAATACCACCGGTTAGGTTTTGATACGTTGTTTGTTCAAAGCCTGCTTCTTCCATCATTGCTTTTAAGGTTTCTTGGTCTGGGTGCATACGAATCGACTCAGCTAAGTATTGGTATGACTCGCTATCGTTCGCCACTACTTTACCCATAGTTGGTAATAGATTGAACGAGTAAAAATCGTACGCTTTACTTAAAATTTCATGCTCAGGCTTCGAAAACTCTAATACTAATAAACGTCCACCTGGCTTTAATATACGGTACATAGAGCGAAGAGCTTTGTCTTTATCGGTTACATTACGTAGGCCAAAGGCAATCGTGATCACATCAAAGCTGTTATCTGGAAATGGCAGCATTTCGGCATTCATTTGCACGTAGTCGATATTGCCGACTAAACCCAAGTTGTGCAGCTTTTCGCGGCCCACTTTTAACATTGATGAGTTAATGTCACCTAAAACTACTTGGCCGGTGTCACCGACTAGTTGGCTAAATTTTGCTGTTAGGTCGCCAGTGCCGCCTGCTAAATCAAGGACGTGGTGGCCTTTGCGCACACCTGAGCTGGCTATAGTTTGACGTTTCCATAATCGATGTACACCAAAAGACATTAAATCGTTCATTACATCGTACTTTGCTGCAACCGAGTGAAATACGTCTGCAACCATTGAGGCTTTATCGTTTTCGGCTACGGTTTTATAGCCAAAATGCGTGGTCTTTTGCTCTGTTTCGTTCATGGTTAGTCTCTATCGTGGCAATAAAGACTAGTGTACTTGATTGTATACTGCAGGTGCAATTTGAATATGATTTATCAGGTAATTTAGCGTAAAACCTAGTGGCCAGCTGTAAAGCTACTTTGCCCCAGTGAGCGTGCTTTAAATGCCGCTTGCGAGGCTTTTTTAGCTAACTGGTTAAAGTCATCATTTTTGAGTTGCTGCGCTATGCCTAAAGATAAGTTAATGCCAGGCAGCTTAGTGCCGCTTTTTGAGCTAACAAAACGAAGTTTTTCTACGCCATTACGCACTTTTTCAGCAATAACATTGGCGGTTTCGGGGTCTATATCTGGCAGTAATACGGTAAATTGGTCCTTTGCTGTGCGCCCAGGTAAACCACTTTGAAAGACATATTTTTTTACTTGTTTAGCCACTTTGTTCAAAATAACTTCGCCAATTATATCGCCGTAATTATCTACAAAATGATCTAAATTATCTATTTGAATAGCAATTGCGCAAATTGATTTGTCTTGGTTGCTCCATAGTTGGGTTTGCTGCGTTAAATAATGACGTTTATACAGCCCAGTTTGTGAGTCAATAATGTGCTGCTTACGTAATTGCGCCAGCTGTTTTTGGGTTTTTTCGTGTAACTTTTTAGCTTTATATAGCTCGTGTTTGAAGTGCTTGTGTTGCTCAAGTAACGTGGCTGATTGGGTGTTTAACGTATCGAGTGCTTGGCGGCTTTGCTCTATATTATTCTCATCAAGCGTGTGCATGCACTCACTTACTTGGCCGGCAAAGCTAACAATTTGTTTTTCGGTTGATTGCGCATTGCGCGACAGTGAAGCAATAACCCCATTTACGTTATTAATCATTGCCACTTGCGTGGTATGCCCTTCGTTTAAAAACTCAAAGTAGAGCTGCTCAATCAAAATACTATCAATTTGGGCTTTATTAGTAATGGCCTCATCTATGGCGTTATTTAGCTGAGGATTTACTTTACTAATATAGGTATAGGCAACGTGGTAATTTAACGGAGAGGGAGGCAGCGTATGACGTTCTAAAAACAGGCATACATTCGTCATTTTTTCTTGAGCTACAGCCATGGAATCATGGAACATCATTTTAACTACCAACTAAGTACGCATTAAATTACACATTAAAATAACTCTTCAATGAGGCGGCAATGCATCCAAGCTTTATTATTTTTTTACTACAATAATCGTTAAGCAGGCTATTTAAAAGTAAAAACCAGTATTAGTGAACTTAAATTTTTACTTTTGCTGCCTAATAGCTGATTTTATCATCAAAGAGCACGTATTTAGCTTAATTTAGGCGGGTTCAGCTTATTTTACCCGCTCCAATTAAGCGTGTGTTATTGAGATTAATCGCATTTATCTTGCTATTTACTCAGCCTACGATAGTTTTGTGAAATCTATTGTATGGTTAAGTAAAACTAAAATGAATTATTCCTTACCCCCGCGAATTTGCCGCACACTGCTTGTGCTATCACTTTTTGGCACGCTAAGCGCATGTACATTAACAAGCCCCAACGCAAACACGCAATTTGAACAAGTGGCGCAAAGTATTGTTGATTACCGCAAACGTGTTAATCCCTACACACAACCTGAAGGGGTTGATGGCTATTTATTACCTAATTTATCGGCTGAATTTTTAAAGCAGCAATATGAGGAAAAAACAGCATTATTAAGTCGTTTAGATGCAATTGATAGCGATGAGCTTTCAAGTGAAAACAGTATTAACCTCAGTATTATTCGTGCGCAAGTACAAAACAGTGTTGATGAATACGTATTTAATGCGCACTACATGCCGCTAACTTCTGAGTATGGGTTCCATTCTAGCCTGTCTTATATGATTAATAGTTCGCAGTACAAGCAACCACAACAGTTAGAAACGTATTTAGCCCGCCTTGAACAAGTGCCGCGCTTTTTTGAGCAAAATATACATTGGATGAAAAAGGGGCTCGAAACGGGGCTTACTCAGCCACAAGCGGTATTAGCTGGGTATGAAGACTCAATAAGCGCATACATAGTAGATGATGTAACACAGTCAGACTTTTACTCCCCGTTTAAAACGAACACAGCAGGGCTAAGTGAAAACGACTTTAAAGCGTTGCAGCAAAAAGCTAAACGCATCATAAAAAATGATGTTATTGCCTCTTACAAAGCGTATTTAACATTTTTTACTACGCAATATCAGCAAGGTGCACGCACTACGATTGGTATTTCGCAAACCCCTAATGGCAAGGCGTTTTATAAAAACCGCGCACAGTATTACACCACCACAAATATGAGCATTGATGAAATACATCAGCTGGGGTTATCTGAAGTGGCGCGTATCCGCAGTGAAATGCAGGAAATAATTAAAGAAGTAGGCTTTGAAGGCACGTTTGCCGATTTTATCCACTTTTTACGTACCGATCCGCAATTTTACGCCACCACTCCAGAGCAGCTATTAAAAGAAGCTGCTTATATAGCTAAAAAAATGGACGCGCAGCTGCCTAAGTTATTTCATACACTGCCACGTATGCCCTATGGCGTTGCACCTGTACCTGCAAATATAGCCCCTAAATATACAACCGGTCGCTATGTTGGCTCGAGCCGAAGCGATCAAGCGGGTTATTATTGGGTAAATACATATGCGCTAGATAAGCGCCCATTGTATGTATTAGAGGCGCTGACCTTACACGAAGCCGTACCGGGTCATCATTTACAAATATCGCTTAATGCAGAGCTTGAAAACTTACCAAGCTACCGACGTGATGCCTACCTTTCGGCTTTTGGTGAAGGGTGGGGGCTTTATTCTGAATACTTAGGTATAGAAGCAGGCTTTTACCAAGACCCATACAGCCGATTTGGCCGTTTAACCTATGAAATGTGGCGTGCAGCTCGTTTAGTGGTTGATACAGGTATGCACATGTACGGCTGGAGCCGAGAGCGTGCTATGAACTTTATGAGCGAAAACACGGCGCTTTCATTACACAATGTTAAAACCGAAACCGACCGCTATATTTCGTGGCCGGGGCAAGCTTTGTCGTACAAAATTGGCGAGCTGACTATCAAGCGTTTACGCACAGAGGCCGAGCAAGCGCTTGGGCCACGTTTTGATATTCGTGAGTTTCATCATCAAGTATTGCGTCATGGTTCTGTGCCGTTATCAGTGCTTGAAGAGCAAGTTCGTTTGTATATAAAAGCTGAGCTTGAAAACACGCAAAGCTAATTATCTAAAGGTATAAACCTTGAACAACGAAAGGTGTTGTGTCATTTTGACGCAACACCTTTTTTATTTTTAAAAACAGCCATCAAGGGGCCTTGGATGAGCGATTTTATTATTTTTAGTATTGATGTATTTGCGAGTATTTTTATTGTTGCATTAGGATTAATTGTACTTACCGTTATTGTTTTTTATTTTCGTGATATTACTCAAACAAAGCATGCAATTAGGCGAAATTACCCGGTTATTGGCCGCTTTAGGTACTTTTTTGAACGCCAAGGCGAGTTTTTTAGGCAGTACTTTTTTGCCCTCGATAGAGAAGAAATGCCGTTTAACCGAGCAGAGCGCAGCTGGGTGTATCGTGCTGCAAAAGATGTCGATCGTACCGCTGCATTTGGTTCCACGCAAAGCTTAGAGGTAACAGGTACAGTGATGTTTATGAACTGTGCTTTTCCTACTTTAGATGAAGAGGCGCTGGACCCAAGTAATGTAACTTTAGGCCCTTATTGTAAAACGCCGTACACCACTAACTCATTGTTTAATATATCGGGAATGAGCTTCGGCGCGCTCTCAAAACCGGCTGTCAGAGCGTTATCAAAAGGGGCAAAATTAGCCGGCTGCTGGATGAATACTGGTGAAGGCGGGTTAAGCCCTTATCACTTAGAGGGCGGAGCCGATTTGGTGTTTCAAATTGGTACGGCTAAATATGGTGTGCGTGACGAGCTTGGAAATTTAAGTATTGATAAACTTAAAGAAATTGCGGCGCATAAAAACGTAAAAATGTTTGAGCTTAAATTAAGCCAAGGCGCCAAACCAGGTAAAGGCGGTATGTTACCAGGTAAAAAAGTTAATGCTGAAATTGCTAAAATAAGGGGCATCCCTGAGGGTAAAGATTCAATTAGCCCAAATGGGCACCCAGAGATCAAAAAGCCAAGCGACATATTAGATATGATTGCTACAGTGCGAAACGCCACAGGCAAACCTACCGGCTTTAAAGCCGTTATTGGTGATTACACTTGGCTAGAAACACTATTTGCAGAAATAAACCATCGCGGGCTTGAATCAGCACCGGATTTTATCACTATTGATAGTGCCGATGGCGGTACGGGCGCAGCGCCACAACCCTTATTAGATTCGGTAGGTTTACCGCTGCGCGAAAGCTTACCGCTGGTTGTTAATATGCTTGAAAAACACGGCTTAACAGGGCGGGTTAAAGTCATTGTTTCGGGTAAGTTAATTGTGCCCTCTAAGGTAGCATGGGCGCTTGCTTTGGGTGCTGATTTTGTTGTTTCTGCGCGTGGTCATATGTTTGCGTTAGGCTGTATACAGGCTATGCAATGTAATAAAGACACCTGCCCAACCGGTGTAACTACCCATAACGAGCGGCTACAGCGTGGTTTAAATGTTGCAGATAAAGCCCAGCGAGTTGCCAATTATAATAAATATATTCATTACGGTGCTGGCTTAATTGCCCACTCATGTGGTGTAACGAGTGCGCGGGAATTAAGGCGTAAACACGTGCGTATAGTGCAAGAAAGTGGGCTGTCGGAGCCGCTCGATAAAATTTACGAAAACTACCAATAACGGTATTAGTATAAAAAAGGCGCTTTGGCGCCTTTTTTAATTTAGTTGGCTTATTAATAAGCTAAAAAAGGCATCTTTGTTGTCGCAGCTTTTGGCATTTAAAATAAGTTGCTCACCTAAGCTCAGCGTTTGTTTTTGTACTGCAAGGCGCGTATTTTCATCTTCAATGCTGTCAATATCTACCACATGCGCGAGCCCTATGGTGCGCCTAATTAGTTCTGTTCCACAATAACCTATGGCGTCTTGTAATACGGTTTTCATAAAGTACTGTGGGTAGCCCTCGGTATTAAGGGTGCGATCTGTGCTGTGGTTGGCAATTAAAGTTAACCATTGTTGCTCGAATAAATTATAGCTTTCAACAATGCAGCTAAGTAAATGCGTTTGATAGTTTCGTCGTGCTACAAACTCTTCAATATGCCCTGCTTGTGCGCAGTAATTTAATAGTAAATTGCCAATAAAAGAGCCTATATCAAAGCCAACAGGGCCAAAAAAGCCAAACTCGGGGTCAATCACTTTAGTGGTATTGGTATCTACAAAAATACTGCCGCTGTGCATATCGCCGTGCAGCAATGTTTGCGGGTTAGATAAAAAATTAGCTTTTAATTTCGCAACTTCTAACTTAAGTGCCGTGTTATCGCGCAAAGCGTGTACATGTGTAGTAAGTTGCTCGTCAAAGTGATTGCGTTCGTGATCTGTATACGGATCGCTAAAAAATAAATCTTCTGTAATTTGGCAAAGCTCAGGGTTAGTAAATTGCTGTACGAGGGCCTTTTTATGCTGGGCGGTTAGGTAAAAATCTGAATTATAAAACCCGGTATGGCTTAAATACGTAGCTACGTGCTCGGCTAACTTAGGAAATTGCTCCGCGTTATTCTGCGCAGTGCGCAATATTTTTAAGTGACCTAAATCTTCTAAAATAGTAAGTGCGTAAGCTTGGTTATAGTGCAGTACTTTAGCGGTGTTTTGTGGGCAAATAGCCCCATGGTTAAGTAACACTTGCGCCTCTATACGGGCTCTATCAAGCGTGAGCGGCCATGATTCACCTACACAACGAGCATAAGGCAGTGCCTGCTTTAAAATAATGCTGTTATGGTGCTCATCGCTAATTCTAAATACTAAATTAAGGTTACCGTCACCAAATTCGTACGCAGTTAAGTGCGCGCCAGCATTAAAAAAATCATACTGCTTAGAGTCAATTAGCGAATTTACATATTCAATTGCGCGCTGCGCATCAAACGCGACATAGTTAGCCATAGTGAGTTCTCAAATAACCTTTTTGGGCATTCTATACCTTTAAATGTTTAGATGTCTATAAGTCTAACTTGAGAGTTATTCAAACTGATGTAAAATACCCTTACGCATTTTATTTAAGCAGCCTCACCATGCAAAACCTTATCGCAAGCAGTTTAAAATATGAAAACGGCACATTAAGTGTGCTTGACCAGTATTTACTTCCTCATCAGCAGGTATGGCACGAATGCCATAGTGTTGAGACGATGAAGGAGCTGATCATCAGTTTAAAAATTCGTGGCGCACCATTAATAGGCTTAGGTGCGAGTTTGCTGGTTGCTCATTTAGCGCAGCAGGGGGGAACTCAAGCGGCGCTTGCAAAAGCAATTGATGAGCTTGAAGCCACAAGGCCAACCGCTGTTAATTTAATGCATTGCATGGCTACATTAAGAGAGGCCCTTAAAAGCGATGACTTTGTAGCAGCTGTGGTGTGCAGCGCAGAGCGCCTTTTTATTGAAGACATTGCCCTATGTGAGCGCATGGCAACGCGCGGAGCTGAGCTTATAAACAGCGGCGACAATATTTTAACCCATTGTAATACCGGCGCATTAGCGACTGCTGGTATTGGTACAGCATTAGGCGTTATTTACAAAGCGCAGCAACAACACGGCAATATACATGTGTGGGTTGATGAAACGCGGCCCTTGTTGCAAGGCGGGCGTTTAACCGCGTTCGAACTTGAGCGCTGGCAAGTACCGTATACGCTTATTTGCGATAATATGGCAGCAAGCTTAATGGCCGCAGGCAAGGTAGATAAAATAGTGGTAGGCGCCGATCGTATTGCTGCTAATGGCGACTTTGCTAATAAAGTGGGAACTTATAATTTAGCTGTATTGGCCCATTTTCATGATATTCCTTTTTATGTTGTCGCGCCTTTAACTACGCTTGATACACAAACAGCTTGCGGTAGCGATATAGCAATAGAGCAGCGAAATAGCGCAGAGGTACGCGGCGTAAGTGGCAGTTTTGGTGAGGCGCTGTGGGCACCCACGAATGCCAATGTGTATAATCCCGCATTTGATGTAACACCTGCAAAACTAATAACAGCTTGGGTGTTAGATACCGGTGTTTACAATAAAAGTGATGTAGAGAGTGGGGCGTTAACAGCGCTTAAGTAGTTTTTAAACAGCGCTCCACTTATCCCTTTGTGGAGCGTATTACTTTTGCTATGCGAGCAACGGAAACTGCTTCGCTATTTCAGACTCGGTGCTTTTTGCAACCCAGCCCTCGGTATTATTAAATAATCGAATGGCGGTAAACTCTGGGTCGCTCCCCATATCAAACCAATGTGGGGTAAGGGTTGGGACCGAAATTAAGTCACCTTGCTGGCATAATACTTGGTAAATTTTGGCATCAATATGTAGGCAAAATAACCCTTGGCCTTTTACAAAAAAACGAACTTCGTCTTCACTATGAGTGTGCTCAAATAAAAACTTTTCTCGTATTTGTGCCGCTGCAGGATTACCTTTTGCAAGTGAAATAACATCCACCGTTTGGTAGCCATTTTGCGCTTTTAAGCGTGCTATATCATTTTTATACGCTGCGATAATTTGCTCATTTGTGGTGTGCTCATTAATGGGTGCGGTTGCTTGCCATTGTTCAAAACGTACATTTACCTTTGCTAATTGCTGAGTAATTTCGCTTAAATCGCGGGTATTTACCAGCGCATTACTTGGATTGTTGTTAGCATAAATTGTTAATTGGCTCATGCAAATTGCTCCAATTTAACTGTGCTAAAGTCATGTACGTATGGGTGCGCGCTATGTGCTTGGCCATCACGTATTAAGTGCAAGGTTTTAAGCCCTGCGGCTTTGGCTGCATCAAGCTCACCTGCCACATCACTTAAAAACAAGATTTCGTTTGCACTAAAAGGGAGCTGATTAACTATAGTGTTATAGGCGGCTTGCTCTTGCTTTGCGCCGACTTTGGTATCAAAAAAATCGTTAAACAGGGGGCGAATATCGCCATAGTCACTGTATTTAAAGAGTAACTGCTGCGCCCTCACTGAGCCTGATGAATACACATAGAGTGCGGTGCCTTGAGCATGCTGAGCTTGTAAAAACTCAAACGCATCTGCGTATAGGTGGCCTTTAAAATCACCGTGCTCGTAGCCCGTTTGCCAAATTAGCCCTTGTATTTGCTTTAAAGGGGTAATTTTTTTATCTTCTTCAATCCACTTTAGTAACACGCTAATGACATTTTCTATATCGGCATCTGGCTCATTAATAATGGCTTTAACAGCCGCTATTTGCTCAGCGACATGGGGTTTATTTTCGTTTAAGCGCATAAACGTTGCTAGTTGTTTAGCTGCATACGGAAACAGCACCTCTTTTACAAATGAGATACGTGTTATGGTGCCTTCAATATCAGTTAAAATTGCTTTTATCATTATAGCTGTGCCCCAATACCTTCTATTTTTAACCGTTCCAGCTCGCAACTAAATAAAAACTCTAACCCTTCTAAATGGCGAAGTGCTTGCTTGTAATTACGCCCTACTACATAAACGCCATGCCCACGAATTAACACTGCATGCTCAATGGGTGTATGTAAGTGGTGATCGCTAAGCAGCAAGCTTAAGCGGTCTATGTCTTGGTCGTTTTCAAAAATAGGAATACTGAGCGTATCTAAATGCGAAGTTACCCCACTGAGTGACTTTTGCATTTCGTAGCCGCTTAAATTTAATGCATGGCTTTTAATTACACGCGATAGTACGGTGGCTGCTACTGAGTGAGTATGCAGTACCACGTTTGCGTGCGGAATAAGCTTATACATGCCTAGGTGCAGTTGCGTTTCGGCCGATGGGTTGCCAGCACCTTTAGTGCGATTACCTTGATGATCAAGCTCAATGAATGTGTGTGTACCGAGTTGACCTTTATCAAAGCCGCTAGCGGTAACCACATACCCTGTTGCGGTGCGCGCCGAAAAATTTCCGCCGGTGGCGGGAACCCAGCCTTTTTGACTGATCCATTTTCCGGCTTCAATAAGTTGCGAAATAGCGGTATTGTTGTGCATACATTCCTCACCAATGAGTGTAATACCAATGCGTAATAATACTTAATGCGTTTGAGGCGCTAAACCAAACGCGAGCTGCGTTTTTGCTACCTCAAAATAGCTCAGTTAATTAAGCAAATTGATATAAAGCTATTTAATTTTAGACGGCTATACTTCTGTTTTAAGCAATGATAGCATCGCTTTAAGCGCAAAACCATCATTAAGGGCCTGTCGTGTTTGAAAGTAAATTACCAAATTTAAGTGTTAGTATATTTAGCCAAATGAGTGGCTTGGCAAGTCAGCATTCGGCAATAAATTTATCGCAGGGTTTTCCTGAGTTTGATGCGCCAGAACTACTGAAAAACCAGCTAAATTTTTATGTTCAGCAAGGGGTTAATCAATATTCGCCATCCAGTGGTGTGCCCCGTTTACAGCAACAAATAGCAAATTTAGTTTCGCGTAAATACGCGGCTAATATTGATGCAGCTGAGCAAGTTACGGTAACGTCGGGCGCCACCGAAGCATTATTTGTGGCTATTCAAACTATAGTACGCCCCGATGATGAAGTCATTGTGTTTGACCCCGCTTATGACTCTTACCAGCCTGCCATTGAGCTTGCTGGCGGTAAAACAGTTCATATTGCATTGCATGCCCCCGATTATGCTATTGATTGGCAAGCTGTTCGCAGTGCAGTGAGCAAAAACACGCGCGCTATAATTATTAATACGCCACACAATCCAAGCGGAAAAATACTTAAAAGCCATGATATAAACGCGCTTAAATCGTTAGTGAACGATCACGATTTATATGTAATAAGTGATGAAGTTTACGAACACATTACCTTTGATGGCGATAAGCACTTAAGCATGCTTTGTGATGAGCAGCTACGTGAAAAAAGCTTTGTTATATCAAGCTTTGGCAAAACGTTTCACAGTACCGGCTGGAAAATGGGGTACTGTATTGCGCCTGCACCACTTGCTACTGAATTTAGAAAAATACACCAGTATGTTACTTTTTCAAGTTTTACACCTGCACAACACGCATTGGCCGACATGCTTGAACAACAAGGCGAGCATGTAGATGAGCTGAGTAATTTTTATCAGCAAAAGCGCGACTTACTGGCACAGCACTTAAGTGACAGCCGTTTTAATATTTTACCAAGCCAAGGTACGTACTTTTTATTGCTCGATTACAGTGAGGTGTCTGATCTTAATGATGTGGATTTTTGCCACTGGTTAGTAGAGCAAGCCGGGGTTGCTGCTATTCCTTTAAGTGTGTTTTATAAGCAACCTTCAAATGATAAAGTGATTCGACTGTGTTTTGCTAAAAACGATGAAACCTTAATAGAGGCCGCGCAAATATTATGTCAACTTTAACGCTTACACTCGTTCAAAGTGCGCTGCATTGGCTTGATAAAGACGCCAATTTAGCCATGTTTGATAAAAAATTAGCAGCGATGAGCGCTCAACCTGATTTAATTTTACTACCCGAAACCTTCGCCACAGGCTTTGCTATTAATCTTGATTGCGCAGAGCCCGAAAATGGCAAAGTGTTGAGCTGGCTTAAAACCCAAGCACATAAACATAAAGCCGTTATTGCAGGTTCGGTCTTGGTTGCTCAAGGCGATAAAAAAGCGAATCGCTTTTATTGGGTGACGCCAAGTGGCGAGGTAAATTATTACGATAAACGTCATTTATTTCGCTTAGGCAGTGAGGGCGATTACGTTGTCGCAGGACAAGCGCGTAAAACGTTTGAAATTAACGGTTTTAAGTTACTGCCGCAAGTATGTTACGACTTGCGCTTTCCGGTTTTTCAGCGCAACAATAATGATTACGATGTAATGATAAACGTTGCAAACTGGCCTGCGGTTCGTCGCCATATTTGGGATACGCTATTAATGGCGCGCGCTATGGAAAACCTATGTTATGTAGTAGCCGTTAACCGTGTTGGCGACGATGGCAATGGTGTTGCGCACAATGGCGGCACGGCCGTGTACGACTTTAAAGGCGATACAATCGCCAAAGCAAAAGACAATACACAAGAGTTACTTACCGTAACACTTGAAAAAGCACCGCTCGATGATTTTAAAGACTCGTTTCCTGCTTATTTAGATGCCGACGCGTTTACCTTGGTATAAATCGCTAAGCATTAGCGCCTAGCCAATAAAGTGCTAAAATAGCCGCTGATATGTTTATTGGCGGCTTTATGAATACAACCCTTATAACACCGGTAATTTTAGCGGGTGGCATTGGCACACGGTTATGGCCGCTGTCTCGCCAAGCTATGCCTAAGCAATTTTTACCTCTGCTTGATAACAAACACTCACTATTACAAAGTACGTTAGCGCGTGTATCGGGCAAGGGGTTTGCAAAGCCAATACTTGTTTGTAACGAACAGCACCGTTTTATTGCTGCTGAGCAAAGTGCGCAGGCTACTCCTCATGCACTTTTGTTAGAGCCCCAGGGTAAAAATACCGCGCCGGCCATTGCGCTGGCAGCACACTACGCTTTACAGCAAGGCATAACAGGGCCAATACTGGTGATGCCTGCCGATCATCATATATCCAACTTTACTGAGCTTACACTTAAACTAAACGATGCAATTGAATTAGCCCAGCAAGGTATGTTGGTCACGTTTTCAATTACACCAACACAGCCCCACACTGGGTTAGGCTACATTAAACAAGGTAGTAAAATAGCGGGCTCAAATTGCTATAAAGTGGCTGAATTTAAAGAGAAGCCAAGCTTGGCTACCGCTGAGCATTATTTAACTCAAGGCGGTTATAGCTGGAATAGCGGCATGTTTTTATTTACACCACAAGCCTATTTAAATGAGCTAGACCGCTTTGCCCCAAAAATTGCACACAGTGTAAGCGCGGCGGCTAATTTCTCTGACGATTTAGGGTTTACAAGGCCGGTAAGTGAGCCACTTAAAAACTGCCCAAGTGACTCTATCGATTACGCCATTTTAGAGCGTAGTAATAATGTAGCAGTGCTGCCTGTTGCTCTTAATTGGAGTGATGTAGGCAGCTTTAGTGCTTTGGCTAGCCTTATTAAAAAAGATGCACATGGCAATAATGAAAACGACAGCCATACCGCGCAAAATAGTACGAATAATTTTGTTATAAGCGAAGACGATCACAGCGTTGCTACCCTTGGGGTTAGCGACTTAGCTATTATTCATACCCACGATGCCACCCTCGTTGCCAATAAAAACAAGCTCGATGGTCTGCCTTTATTGCTCAAGCAATTAGCGGTTAGCCAAAGCGATAAACTCAATCACCATCAGGTTGTGTATCGGCCATGGGGCAATTACCGCACTTTGGTTGAAGGTGATGGTTTTAAAGTTAAAAAAATAACCGTAAACAGCGGCGCTAAACTTTCAACGCAGCGCCATCAGCATCGTGCAGAGCATTGGGTGGTGGTATCGGGGATTGCCGATGTACGTATTGATAAGCAAGCATTAACACTTAGCCACGACCAATCTTGCTACATTGCAGCAAAACAAATACACAGCTTAGCGAACAATCAAAAAGAGCCGCTAATTGTCATTGAAGTACAAACTGGCGCCGTACTAGATGAAAGTGACATAGAGCGTTTTGATGATAAGTATGGAAGAGAGTAAACAGCTTAATCTGTAATAGAAAAGCCCATTAACTTAACTGCCCGCGCACGTACTTTAAGTATTGTTCTAGGCTGCGCTGCCATAGCTCTAACGCCTCATCTAGCAGGTTATTATGGGGTTTGTTATCAAGCAGGCGGCGCTCTATTTTTTTAAGCTCAATACCGTAACGGTTAAAGCCTAATTGCAGCGCGGTGCTTGCTTGGCGGTGCAATAATTTAATGCACTGCTCTGGTTGCTGGTCAATAAGTTCTTGGCATCGGGTTAGTTTAGTCCGTGCTGAGAGTACAAATTCATTGTAAATCGACGACACTTCATCCTCACTAAATGAGCTGGTTAGCGTTTCTGCTGCGGTTTCGTCGTATAAGGTGTCTACTAGCTCTACAGCTATATTTGCAGTTTGATTGGATTGTGAATCACTCAGTGCTTGGCGAAGCTTTTGCTGCTTAATTGGTTTGCCTACTATGTCTTTTATTCCCAGAGCTAAGTATTCTTTTACCTCATCAGGGCTTAAGCTTGCTGTAAAAGCCAGTACGGGCGTGCGCTGGTTTTTATGCTCCAAACGCTGCAGTCGTTTTAATACTTCTTGGCCGGTAAAGTCTGGCAGGTTCATATCCAGTAAAATAACGTCAAAGTGATGCGTTTGCAGCAGTTCAATAGCGCTTTTACCATCTTTGGCGAGCTTTATTTTATGCTCATCTTCGGCCATAAATTCAATGGCAATTTTTTGATTTAAATCTAAATCTTCTACTAGCAGTACTTCAAGGCCGGTTAAGTAGTCTTTGTTTTGATGTCGCTGCTCTACCAAACTAAGTTCCCCTAGCGTAAAGGTGGTAGTAAAGCTAAATACGCTACCAGTGCCTAGTTGACTGGTTATTTCTAAACGGCTGCCTAGCTTTTCTAGTAAGCGGCTGGTGATGGCAAGCCCAAGGCCGGTGCCGCCTTTTTCTTTGCCGGCGCTACTTTGTACATAGGGTTCGGTTAAGTAGGCTATTTCGTCTTTTTCGATACCAGGGCCTGAGTCTTTAACGCTAATTTTTATGGTGTGCTCAAGCTGCCTGTCGCTTATTAAATCAACCTGAATTTTTACTATACCGTGGTCGGTAAACTTAATGGCGTTACCAACAAGGTTAATAATAATTTGCCTTAACTTTTGCTGATCGCAGTAGTAACAGGCTTGTTCAGGGATATTACATACCAGTTCAAACTTAAGCTGCTTTTGCTCCGCCAATGGGCTGAGTAATAAACACAAATTGTTTAACCAGGTTTTAAATTCAATGTCTTCTTCGTAAAGTGCTTCATCACTTTGATCTAGGCTTGCGTAGTCGAGCACTTTATCAACCAGTAAATTTAACGACTCGGCCGAATTAATAATGGCCTCACAATAGGCTTTATTGCGGCTGTCGGTGCTTTGGTTCATAACTAATTGGGCGCTGCCTAATATGCCATTAAGGGGGGTGCGAATTTCATGGCTAATAGTTGATAAAAACAGGCCTCTAATTTCTAAATCTTTTTGGGCTTTGTCGGCCAGCTTGTTAAGGTTTTTTTCTCTGCGTTCATTACACAAAAGCGCCATACCGGCGGCATAAAACATAGGTGCAATAACGCCATTTAAAAACAGTAAGCTGCTAAACCATGGGCTTTGCAATAGCAGGGGTTGTTCAATATTAACCATAAATAGTGAGCGGCTAATAAAGCTCAGGCCAACTAAAGTTAATATTAAAATGTAAACAATGGTGCCATTTGGGTAGGGTTTTCGGGCATATTTAATAAATAAAAACAGCAAAAAAGCGGCTTCTGCAATGTGCTGTACATCCGAGACGTAAATTCGCTCGCGTAAAGAAGGGTCAATAAAAGAATAATACCCCAGCATTACTGCGCTAAACGCGGTAAAGGAGCACAGTAGCTTAAAGCCAATACCCCGATAATCTAAAAATTGGCATATAGCCAAGCTGTGCACAATTGATGCGCCAAACATCATACTGCTGGCAATACTAATCACAATAAGGTTGTGCGTTTTACCAATAAGCGTAAAGCCAATTACTGCGCCTAGTAATAAAACTGGGTAAAAAATATAAAGCAGCGTACCTGGGGTACTTTTGTTGGTACGCCAAGTTAAAAAGTTAAGAAGGGTCATTACAATAATAACGGCAATGCTGGCAAAAAAGAGGGTAAATGAGTCGAGCATAGAGGTTCCAGCAATGGGTACTTTAAATAGAGTAATAAAAAGCGATTAATTTAACAAGCATGCGGCATAAACAAAAACAGGCACCATAAGTGCCTGTTTTTAAATTACGAAATTGATTAACGAATTTCGTCTGGAATGTTTTGTTGAGCCCAAGATAGTAGCTCAATACGGTTACGACATTTAGTTTTTCTAAATGCGCTGTATAAATGTGTTTTAACTGTGTGTGGGCTGATGCTTAAATCTTCAGCAATTTCTTTGTTTTTAGAGCCCTTACTCATTAACGAGATTATTGCTTTTTCTCGTTTAGTGAGTTTAATTGGCTCTATATCGCCTTCGGTCAGCTTGTGTAGTGCGTCTTTATTAAACTGCAGCATGCGGTTTAATGCATTACACATAATGTCACGTCTGTACCAAAGCTGATCTTCTAAAAGTAAGCGAATACCTTTCATTAATACATCAGCGTTATCTGTCGTATAAAACACGCCACGAATACCGCTCAACAGCGCGCGGTTAGCGAGCTCTGGGTTTTCGTCTAGGTTAAATAATACGATATCGCACTTGGTGCGCAGGTTAACTAGCTGTTCTTTTAGTTTACCCCATGCATCGTTACTTGATGTTTCAATGAACAGTAATCGAGTCCCTTCTGGTACATCTAAAATATTTGTACCCGTGGTTACGTCAAGGCCTTGCGTTTTTAACAAAGGTTCTAAAACGTTAATGCCAATGGTGTTAATTGGCTCTTGATCTAATAACAAAAAGGCTGAACTGCTCATGTTTTTATACTCTTTTTATAAAGCTGACTAGTTAAGTTTATCACGACTTCCACACCTTTTGTATTAGAAAGTCGGGTTTCGCCTTGTGAACAAGTACGATTTTACGATTATTTAAACATAAAATGTTGCAAATAAGTAATTATTTTTCACTTTATATACATGATAAACCATAACATTTGTAACTAGCTAAATACTAATAATTCCAGTGAATTTTTATTATTAAATTTTTAATTTTTTAGCTTCTTGATACGGAGGCCAGCCCATTTCTTTGCCTGCAAGCATATGTAAATGTATGTGATACACGGTTTGCCCGCCGTGTTTATTGCAGTTCATTACTACTCTGTAGCCATCGTCACTAAAGTTAAATTGCTTGGCTAATTTAGCAGCAACCTCGTATAAATTTCCAACTAAATGTGAGTTTTCGCTATTAATATCATTGATAGTGGCAATTGCTTTTTTTGGAATAATTAACACATGAAAAGGAGCTTGCGGGTTTATATCTTTAAATGCAAGGGTGGTGTCGTCTTCGTAAATAATGTCGGCAGGAATTTCGCGGTTAATAATTTTTGTAAATATTGTTTCTGTGCTCATAATCGTTTCAGTGTAAGGTTTGAATTTAAAGTCACTAATGACAAATTTTGTTTGCAGTGTCAAACTCAAAACAAATAAAGGAGTTTTTATGCGTAAACCAATGTTAATAATTACAGCTGCGGCACTATTGATGAGTATGTCAGTAAGTGCCGGGAATATTCACTTTCCTGAAGAGTTAGTGCCTTTACAAGTCGGCGAAAGAGTGATTGAAAGCTCTTTATTTAGCCGCGTTGACGACATTGAACTTGCCCCTGGTTCTTATCGATTAAAATTAAAATACACCGATTTATACGAGCTAGGCTTTGACGACCATGAGGTAATAGAGTCTGAACCGTTTTGGGTAGATATTACTATTGACGATAACAAAGACTACGACATGGTGTTTAATCGTGCCGATAACGCGGTATCAGCGAAAATATTTGCTGAGGCACCACAGGTAAGTTTAAAAGCAAAGGGCGCGTCTGTGGCACAGCCGCTTAGTGTTATTTCAAATACACAGCTTGCAAGTCAAAAGCCTGCTTTACAAAATACGGTGCCAGCGGGTCCAACGCGTCCAAGCCAACCTATAAAGCCTATTGCGCCTATTAATGGCAAAGGCATGCCAAGTGCACCGCAAATGCTAGAATTTTGGTGGCAGCAAGCCACGATTGCTGAGCGAAAGGCCTTTTTAGAAAAGGTAACGAACCAAGGCGCTGAATAATAAACTTATCTCAAGCTACTAATGTTAAGCGCTAACTGCGCTGAACTTAGTTACAGTTTTTAGCTTGAGAAAATTACAGTATTAAAAAAGGCCGATAAATCGGCCTTTTTTAATGGTTTTGCTGTTTTACCCTAAAGGTCTAAACACCTTTTGGGTTGGCACAGGTTGCTTATTTATCAAATAAAGCATCAATGGTGCCTTGTGCGAGCGGGTGGTAGCCTGGGCGTGCTTTGATGTATACATCATGTGCCCATTCGCGCTTACCATTTTTAATAAGTGCTTTGTATAACGGCACAATTAATTTACGGCGGCCAATACCTGATAAGTGCTTATCAAGCGCTGGGTAAATAGGTTGGTAACCATTACCTACCGCTAACATAAACCATGCAAACGCGCGCTCTGCATTGGTTGATTGCGTTAAGTTAAATTGCTTATCAAGCTCGCTCATCTTATCTAAGCTTAAATCACGTGGTAGGTTATTTAAAAAGTGTAACCACTCGTGCACTGTCCACTGAGCCGTAGGTAATTGTGCTGCGCTTGTTTCACCTTTTAACCATGCTGCGCTTGCTGTATCTACTTTATCAAACGCATCCGATGTGGGGTTAGGTGCATCACTTGGTAAACCTGGCTCAAAAATCCACTCATTCACTTTATCCATGCTTACAACGCCTGGATATTTTTCAATTAAGTTAGCTTTTAAATAAGTAACAAATTGCGCAGTGGTCAGCGATTTAAATGCAAACTCATTAAAGTAGGTCTTAACAAAGTCATCAAACTTATCACGGCCGTATTTTTCTTCTAGGTAGATTAAAAATAGCTGCCCTTTAGTGTATGGCACTGAGCTAAATGCATCATCTGGATCGCGGCCATTAAGTTTTAAATTAAGGCGCGTATCGGGTGCATCAATCGTTTTAAGTTGAGCACGTAAGCCTGCTGCATCTAAAGCTTGCTCCATTACGGCGCGGTCGCGGCCAAACACTTCTTCCATGATGCGGTTTTCAACGTAAGAGGTAAAACCTTCGTTTAACCATAAATCTTCCCACGTAGCGTTGGTAACTAAGTTACCAGACCAAGAGTGTGCAAGCTCATGGGCAATAAGGTTTACTAAGCTTTTATCGCCAGCAACTACGGTAGGGGTAATAAACGAAAGACGCGGGTTTTCCATACCACCAAACGGAAAGCTAGGCGGTAACATTAATAAATCGTAACGGCCCCATGCATACTCACCATACATTTCGTTGGTTTTGTCGATCATGGCTTGGGTGTCGTTAAACTCGGCAACTGAAGCGTCTAAAATTTCAGGCTCGGCAAATATACCTGTTTGTTTTGACATGGCTTTGAATTCTAAATTACCTGCACCAATCGCAATTAAGTACGGCGAAATAGCTTGTGGCATCTCAAAGTGGTAGTCGCCATCTTTGTATAGTGCGTCTTTGTTATCGGCGCTCATTACGGCACGTATATCTTTTGGTGTATGAATACGGGCAGAGTAAGTAACGCGCATGGCAGGGGTATCTTGTACTGGCAACCAGCTACGAGCGTGAATAGCCTGCGATTGGCTGTACATAAACGGGTGCGTTTTGCTAGCTGTTTGCTCTGGTGTTAACCATTGCAGGCCAGATGCTTCTGGGCGGCTGTTGTAGTAAATACGTACTTTTGGCGCTTGGCTTTTTAAAGTAATTGTTAGTTTTGAGCCTTTAACATCATCGCGATCTGCCAGTGTAAATTTAGCTTTGTGCCAATCGCCCGAGGTGTCTTGGTACATTACTTTATCAATGTCTAAGTCGCGGGTATCAAGTACCAGCTTTTTGCTTGTGTCATTGTTCCACTTTAGGGTGTGCTCAACAAAACCTTCTAATTGCTTGTCGGCAAAATCGACATCTAAATCAAGGTTTAAGTGTGTTGTTACCACATCATCTAGGTTGGCGTATGAGTTTTGATCAATCGCGTTTGCCATTGCTTGCGAGCACATACCGGCCATAGCGAGGCTTAAAAAAAGAGGTTTAATTTTCATAAAATACCCTGAACACTAATAATAAGTGCAGGTTTTATATCATGATTGATACAGCGGGTTGAGTGATTTTTACATTCTTTGCGACAATAAGGTAAACTACTGCGATTAGTTACCAGTACACTCAGAGACCTTTGTGGCGCACTCATTAAAACCTTTACATACCTTTGCACTAAACAATCAATGCCAGCATTTTGTTGAAATAACCTCGGTTGAGCAACTTAAAGCACACCGTTTTAGTGCTCCGTTTTGTTTATTAGGGGAAGGTAGCAACACAATATTTTTAGAAAACTACGCAGGCACCGTAATTAAAATGGCCACTAAGGGCATTACTATTACCGAGCGTGAAAATGACGTATTAGTGAGTGCAGCTGCGGGTGAGAACTGGCATAACCTAGTAAGCTATTTACTTGATAAAAATATTGCAGGGCTTGAAAACCTAGCCCTTATTCCGGGCACCGTTGGGGCGTCGCCGGTACAAAACATTGGTGCTTATGGTGTTGAGCTCGCTCAATTTGTAGAGTCGGTTGAATACATTGATATAGCCACAAAAACCAAAGTGACTTTAACTAACGCACAGTGTGAGTTTGCTTATCGTGACTCTATTTTTAAACATGCTTTAAAAAACAAAGCGGTGATCACTCAAGTTAATTTAGCGCTCCCTAAAAAGTGGCAGCCAGTTTTAAGTTATGGCCCACTCAAAGTATTGCAAAATCCCACCCCTAAAATGGTATTTGAGCAGGTTATTGAAATTCGTAACGCTAAGCTGCCAAACCCATACACTTTAGCCAATGCGGGTAGCTTTTTTAAAAATCCGATTATTAGCAATGCGCGTTTAGAAGCGCTGCTTGTGCGGTTTAATGATTTACCGCATTACCCCTATGGGGAAAGCCATCACAAAGTGGCGGCAGGTTGGCTAATTGACCAAGCGGGCTTGAAGGGCTTTACAGTAGCAGGGATTGAGGTGCATCAGCAGCAGGCGCTGGTATTAGTTAATCATGGTGATAGTAAAGGAAGCGATTTAATCACTATGATCACGCATATACAAAATACGGTGTTTACACGTTACGGCATAATGCTAGAGCACGAAGTAAGGCTTATAAACACAAATAGTGAATGCCATGTTACTACGGAGCACGCGTAATGAAAGCACCAGATGGAAATAAACTAGCAATATTAAACGCACTTAACCAAGGTGGCTTTGTATCGGGCCAAGTCCTTGGCGAGCAACTGGGTATAAGCCGTGCTGCAGTGAGTAAACATATACAAACACTGCAAGACATGGGGCTCGATATATTTAAAGTGACGGGTAAAGGTTACAGTTTAAACAATGCGGTGGGTTTGCTAAACCGAGACGATATAACCAAACATTACCATGCATTAGGTGCTAATACAGCCCAAGTAGAAGTACACCCTATTATAGATTCAACCAACAGCGAGCTAATGCGCCGTATTCAAAATAAAGTCGCACTTGAGTCTGGCACTGTTGTAGTTGCCGAAATGCAGCAAGCCGGGCGCGGAAGGCGAGGGCGGGTATGGCAATCTCCATTTGGGGCTAATTTATATTACAGTTATTTTTGGCGCTTAGATGATGGCCTGCAAGCTGCTATGGGCGTATCAATTGCAGTAGGGCTTGCGGTATACGATGCTATAAAAGCACTTTACGATATAGACATTGAACTTAAATGGCCAAACGACATATATATAAATAAGCAAAAACTAGCCGGAGTATTAGTTGAGCTAGATGGGCAACCGCAAGGCCCTTGTCAGCTAGTTATTGGTATTGGCATTAATCTACAAATGCCGCAAAACACCAGCGAACAGATTGACCAAGCATGGACCGATTTAAGCCAACACACCACCGCGCTTGATAAAAACCAGTTAGTTGCTTCGCTTACCTTTTATTTAGAGCAGCGTTTGGCAGATTACCAGCAAGACGGGCTAAACAGCATGTACGCACAGTGGAACGCCCTAAACGCCTTTGCAGGAGAATGCGTAGAGCTAAATACGGGGCACAGAAGCTGGCGGGGTATTTGTGAGGGTATTGATCAGCACGGCGGAATACGTATTCGCCAAGACGGCGAAGTTAAAAGTTACTATGGCGGCGAAATCTCGTTAAGAAAGGCCGAATTATGAAACTGCTAATAGATGTAGGTAATACGTCATTAAAAGCGGCCTTATGGCGCGAGCAACAAGCAACGCCCGTTTCTATGAGCGACGTGCCGTGGCAAGCAATAACTGAGGTTGTGTATGCTTGTGTAGGTAACAGTGAATTATTAAATGACGCGCTCACATTAGCCGCCAAAAAAAGTATTCCGTGTTTTGAGGCGCATGTTAGTAAAAATCTCAGTGGCTTAAGCTGCGCATATGAACAGGTTAGCAATTTAGGTATTGACCGCTGGCTTGCGCTGGTGGCAGGTTTTACACTTTACCCAAACAGAGCGAGTATTATTGTTGATGCTGGCACTGCAACCACTATTGATGTACTGAGTGGCGAAGGCGAGCACTTAGGAGGCTGGATATTGCCCGGCCTTGATTTAATGACTCGCTCATTAACACAAAATACTCAACGCGTGTTTGATGATGCCAATACCCCCTTTTTAAACGAGCTAGGTAAAAACACACCCAATGGATTAAAAAATGGCGCGCTGGTGGCAACATTAGGCGCTATTGAACAGGCCAAATACCAACTTAAACACGTAACAGGCGAACAAAAACCACAAATTTTGTGCGCCGGTGGTTACGGTTTGCTGTTACAGCAACAAATAAGTGGCAGTATTTTTGATTCTTTATTGGTTATGAAAGGATTAAATTATTGGCATGAGCTAAGTAAAAACGACGAAAAACAGCAAAATTAAGTACTTTTGCATGAATTGTGAGCATTTAAGCTAAAAAATTACATTTTTTTTAATTTTATAGTTGCATCATAATAAACCTTACTCTAATATCTCGCCCCGTACTAAAGCAGTGCCGACTTAGCTCAGCTGGTAGAGCAACTGACTTGTAATCAGTAGGTCAACCGTTCGACTCGGTTAGTCGGCACCACTTTCCTTTTACCGAAAGTGAATTAGTAAAGAATTATCGTGGAGGGGTTCCCGAGCGGCCAA
>NZ_DJHW01000040.1:38800-39090 GCF_002433295.1 Pseudoalteromonas sp. UBA6610
GAATCCAGCTCCCTCCACCACTTTATTCTTGACGGTTAGAGGTAGTTTAAGAACAGGTTCCTAAAGCGGGCATCGTATAATGGCTATTACCTCAGCCTTCCAAGCTGATGATGCGGGTTCGATTCCCGCTGCCCGCTCCAATTATGGTGTTGCTGATATAGCTCAGTTGGTAGAGCGCACCCTTGGTAAGGGTGAGGTCGGCAGTTCAAATCTGCCTATCAGCACCAGTCATATGAATCTCCTTGAATACTTCCTTTATCTGTCAGAAAAAACTATTTGAAATTTGAAAA
>NZ_DJHW01000047.1:0-19832 GCF_002433295.1 Pseudoalteromonas sp. UBA6610
TAATAAACAACCATTGCCAAACGAGTGATAAAAACATATACGCCATAGGAGAATGCGCCCTTTGGAATAACTTTATTTTTGGCCTTGTAGCACCGGGTTACGCGATGGCAAAAGTAGCGGCGGGGCATGTTTTACAACAGCTGTCTTCAAGCAAAGCTTTACACACTACCTCTAACAATTTCTCAAATAGTGCTGATGAATTTAGCGGTGCCGATATGAGCACCAAGCTTAAATTAATGGGTGTTGAAGTAGGCTCAATTGGTGATGCCCATGCACGCAGTGAAGGCGCAATTAGCTATTACTTTGAAGATCAACTAAGCGGTATTTACAAAAAAGTAGTCACTAATGAGCAAGGCAATAAGCTCATAGGTGCTGTACTGGTTGGCGATACCAGTGATTACGATAATTTATTGCAGTATCACTTAAATGGCATTGAGCTTAGTGTGCCCGCAGAGTCATTAATAATGCCGCTTGCAGGTGACGCGGGCGAGCTAAACGCTGATGATTTGCCACGTGATGCCATTATTTGTGCGTGCCACAAAGTGACAAAACACACTATTGAACAAGCGGTTATACAAGGTTGTAGCGATTTAAATAAAGTGCAGCAAGCCACTAAAGCAAGTACGGGTTGTGGAGGCTGTGAAAAACTAGTGCAAAGCGTTATTAGCAGTGCACTTAATAATAAAATAGCCACGCTAACCCCAGTAGATGAGCCAGTATCACAGAGCGCTTAACGCAAATAATAAGAGAGCAGTATGGAAACATTAAACACATGTTCAAACACACCTTTGCTTAAACAAACCACTTGCGCTTATTGTGGTGTAGGCTGTGGGGTTGATATTTCATTATTAAATAATACTCCAACAAAACTTGAAGGCACGCGGGAGCACCCCGCTAATTTTGGCCGTTTGTGTGTTAAAGGCACGCATTTGCTTGACACCACCGGCAGTGATAATCGCTTAACATCGCCTCTTATTGATAACGAACCCGCCAGCTGGGATACGGCAACTGATTACGTTGCCAACAGATTTAACGCCATTATTAAAGAGCATGGACCCGAGTCGGTTGCGTTTTATGTATCGGGGCAGTTACTGACTGAAGATTACTACGTTGCCAATAAATTAATGAAAGGCTACATAGGCTCAGGCAATATAGATACAAACTCAAGGCTGTGTATGTCATCGGCGGTTGCCGGTTATAAACGTGCGTTTGGTGAGGACGTAGTACCATGTACATACGAAGATTTAGAGCAGACGGAGCTACTTATTTTAATTGGCTCAAATGCAGCGTGGACACATCCGGTGCTTTACCAGCGTATGGAGCGCGCAAAAAAGCTTAATCCAAACATGAAAGTAGTGGTTATCGACCCGCGAAAAACCGATACAGCTGAACTTGCCGATACCTTTTTAAATATAAAACCAGGCAGCGATGGGGCTCTTTATAACGGCTTGCTTACTTATTTAAGTGAACATAACTATTTAGATACGCAATTTATAAACGCGCATACAAACGGCTTTGAAACAGCGCTTGCAGAGGCTAAAAAGTGGAGTGTTAAAGCGGTCAGTGATTTTTGTGATATCGACGCGCAGCTAGTCAGTGACTTTTACGCCTTATTTGCACAAAGCCCAACCGCTATTAGTTTTTATTCAATGGGTATTAACCAATCAAGCTCAGGGGTTGATAAGTGTAATGCCATTATAAATGCGCATTTAGCGTCGGGTAAATTGTTAAAACCTGGATGTGGCCCGTTTTCAATAACGGGGCAGCCTAATGCTATGGGTGGGCGTGAAGTAGGGGGCTTGGCAAATCAATTAGCAGCACATTTAGACATTGAAAACGACGCGCACCAACAGTTAGTGCAGCGTTTTTGGCAATCGCCAACAATAGCTAAAAAAGCAGGGTGTAATGCGATTGATATGTTTGATGAAATCGCCAAAGGGAAAATAAAAGCTATTTGGATAATGGCAACCAACCCGATGGTGAGCCTACCTAATAACGCAGCCATACAACATGCACTTGAGCAATGTGAGCTGGTGGTTGTGTCTGACTGTATTGCTAAAAGTGATACGCTAAAATTTGCTAATGTGGCGTTTCCATCTACTGGGTGGGGTGAAAAAAACGGCACAGTGACTAATTCAGAGCGAAGAATATCGAGGCAGCGCCCGCTAGTTGAGCCATTTTCGGGGGCTAAAAACGATTGGCAAATAATGTGTTTAGTTGCCCAAAAAATGGGTTTTGAAGGATTTGATTTTACAGACCCCAGTGGCATTTTTGAAGAATGGGCACAACTGACAGATTTTGAAAATAACGGAGATAGGCTATTAAATTTATCAGCCTTAGTAGGGCTTTCGCAGCAGCAATACGATAACTTAAAACCGGTTATGTGGCCGGTACTAAAAAATGAGCCATATAAAAACGGGCAGGTTTTTGTTAATAAACAATTTAGCAACGCAGATAAAAAAGCCCGCTTTATACCTATAACGCCCAAACTTCCTGTGCAGAAAACATCAAGCGATTACCCTTTTGTAATGAACTCAGGGCGAATACGCGACCAATGGCATACAATGAGCCGCACCGGAAAAAGTACAGCCCTGTCTACTCATATAACGCGCCCATATATTGAAATAAACCTCACTGATGCCAGCAAATTAAACATAAAAGCAAACGATTTAATAACTGCCAATGCTAAAACAGGGCAAGTGACGGCTCATGCAAAAGTAACGGATGCTGTGCGTAAAGGTGAGTGCTTTATGCCTATTCACTGGAACAAGCAATTTGCCTCATCCGCTACGGTAAGTGGCCTCTATCAATCGGTTGTTGACCCTATTTCGGGCCAGGCTGAGTGTAAGCATGGTGCTGTTGATTTAGTTAAAGCGCAGTTTGCTCAGTACATGCAAATTTTTAGCAAAACAGAGCTTAATATTAACAGTGATTTTTGGCTTAAAGTTAACGCAAGTAATTGTGTTAACTACCAGTTAGCGCTCAATGAGCCGCAAAATGATTTGCTTTATTATTGCCAAACACTGACCGGGTTACAAGGGCAGTGGTCGGCAATGGGCAGTGCAAAAGCAATGCATGTTCAATGTATTCAAAACCAGCAGTTAGTGTTTGTTGCGGTCATTTCGTCCGCTCAAAAAGACATATCACTTGAGTGGATAAATCATTTATTTGCAGAGCCTTTAATAACCTTTAGCCAATTACAGTCATTGTTGTATGCCACGCCTGATGAAGAATTTACTCAAGGCGCACAAGTATGTAGTTGCTTTAAAGTACGTGAACAACCCATAATAAACGCCATTAAAAGTGGTGAAAATACAGTAGAACAATTGGGGTCTAAACTAAAATGCGGCACTAACTGTGGGTCGTGTAAAACCCAGTTAAGCCAATTAATAAAGCAGCATACTGCGCAAAACGCTAACAGTATTGATGTTGCAGTTGAAATGTAAATAAACAAGGAAGCATATGCTTAATGATCAATTTGGTCGGCAGTTTAACTATTTGCGCCTCTCAATTACCGATGTGTGTAACTTTAGTTGCACCTATTGTTTACCAAATGGGTATCAGTGCGATACCCCGCGTAACTTTTTAAAAAAAAGCGAAATAGACACCTTAGTAAATGCGTTTGCGCAATTAGGCACAAAAAAAGTGCGTATTACGGGCGGTGAGCCGTGTTTACGCAGTGACGTAACCGACATTATAAAGCAATGTAAAAACACCCCAGGCATAGAAAAAGTCGCCATAACAACCAATGGATTTAACTTATTTAATAAAATTGATGAGTTTTACAGCGCTGGCCTAGATGCGCTAAACATTAGTATAGATAGCTTAAACCCGAGTATGTTTAAATTAATTACAGGACACGACAAGCTAACCCATATTTTAAAAGGGATAGACCGGGCAATTGAGCTGGGTATAAAAGACATAAAAATAAATGCAGTGCTGGCTAAGCAATTTAATAAAAACCAATTAAATGATTTTTTAGACTGGGTAAAACATAAAAAAGTAACGGTACGCTTTATTGAATTAATGGAAACAGGTAATGGTGCCACCTTTTTTGAACAAAACCATGTAAGCGGGCAAAGTGTTAAAACGCAGCTTTTAGCACAAGGTTGGTTACAGGTAGTAAGAGGTAAATTAAACGGCCCTGCAGAGGAGTTTTGTCATCCCGATTTTGAGGGGCGCATTGGCTTAATTATGCCCTACAGTAAAGATTTTTGTAAAAGCTGTAACCGATTAAGAGTATCGTCATTAGGCAAATTACATTTGTGCTTGTTTGCTGAGCAGGGAATAGACTTACGCCCGCATTTAAATGAGCAAGATACACCAGCCACTGTAAACGCGATTCAAGCGGCAATGGGCAATAAAACCATTAGCCATGAGCTTGATAATCGCTTAACGGGCGCCACAACCCATTTAGCTATGTTGGGCGGCTAAAATGAGCAATAAAGCCGTGTTCACAGGAGTTGTACTCGCTGGTGGGCAATCATCCAGAATGGGCAGCGATAAAGCCAATCTCATTTTAAAAAATAAAACCTTACTGCAAAATGCATGTGAGTTATTAACAGCAGCAGGGGCAAGTGATGTACTTATAAGCCGTAATGTACAAAGCGCTACTGCGCAATACATAGCAGATATATACCCAGGTTCTGGCCCGCTTGGGGGGATTTATTCAACCTTAATGGCAACGGAGCAGGATATACTTGTAACTGCTGTTGATATGCCATTACTTACTTGCACGTTATTATCGCAAATTGTATCTGCAGGAAGCGATAATTCCCACTTTCAAACAAATCAACCACAAATACATGCGTGGCACTTTGAAAATGAACCGTTACCCCTGTATATTCGTAACACCCAAAGCGTTAAACGTCATTTAAAACAATTACTCATAAACGCAAATAGTCATAAATCAATTAAACAGTTTACCCGTAGTATTGGTGTGCAAACGCTAAAATGTAATAAAGCGCACGCACTTATTAATACCAACACACCGGCGCAATTTAATGCTGTTAACGAACAATTTGACCAACACAAACCTAATCTATTGAGAAGAACCCTATGAGCCACACAACTGAGTCACAAATCGCATTAAACATTGCCGTTATGACAGTAAGCGATACACGCGATGAAATAACGGATACCTCAGGCCATTATTTAATTAAAGCCCTTACTGAAGCAGGCCATCACTTAGCTGATAAAGACATAGTTAAAGATGATGTTTACCAAATGCGAGCAGTTGCATCGCAATGGATTGCCGATGACACCATTCACGCTATTTTAGTAACCGGTGGTACAGGCTTTACCGAGCGCGACTCAACACCAGAGGCATTTGCACCGCTGTTTGATAAAAGCGTAGATGGATTTGGCGAGCTATTTAGACATATTTCGTACGGCGAAATTGGTAACTCAACTATTCAATCACGTGCGTTGGCGGGCCTTGCCAATAACACCGTTATTTTTTGTATGCCTGGCTCTACGGGCGCATGTAAAACAGCCTGGACAGGTATTATAAAAGATCAATTAGACTCAATGCATAAGCCATGTAACTTTGCCCCGCATATTACTATTGGTAAAAAATGCGAATCGCGAGAGCAATAATATGCTGAGCCACGTAGATGAAAACGGCCAAGCAAACATGGTTGATGTATCGCTAAAAGAGGTCACTCTGCGCGATGCATCTGCCGAGGCCTACATTAAAATGAGCAAACAGGCTTTTGAGCAAGTGTTGCTTAATCAAAATAAAAAAGGTGACGTGCTAGGCGTTGCCCGTATTGCAGGTATTCAGGGCGCTAAAAAGTGCGCTGATTTAATTCCGCTTTGTCACCCGCTGGCACTGAGTAAAGTAGGCGTTGATTTTGAACTTGATGAAGCAAATAGCCAAAT
Source organism: Pseudoalteromonas sp. UBA6610 (assembly GCF_002433295.1). Lineage (NCBI taxonomy): Bacteria > Pseudomonadati > Pseudomonadota > Gammaproteobacteria > Alteromonadales > Pseudoalteromonadaceae > Pseudoalteromonas > Pseudoalteromonas sp. UBA6610. Next base: position 5,884 of record NZ_DJHW01000047.1, read on the forward strand.
TAAAGTCACCAGCTACTGTAAATTAGCAGGCAAAACGGGCGTTGAAATGGAAGCGCTCACCGCTGTGTCTGTGGCTACCCTAACATTATTTGATATGTGTAAAGCCGCCGATCCGCTTATGGAAATACACGGTATGCGTGTAACGCAAAAAGCAGGGGGCAAGCATGGCAGCTGGCAGCGAGACTAATTTAAATGATACTGATGCAGGGCATGTAAACGTACTGTTTTTTGGCCAACTTAAAGAGCGCCTAAAGTGCGATAAGTTAACCGTTAAGATAGCGACCCCCCTTAGCATTAAAGCGTTTAAACACATGCTGGTTGAGCAAAACCCACATTGGCAAGCATGGCTTGAAGAGCGTGATGTATTGTGTGCGCTTAATCAAACTATGTCATCAAGCGATGAGCTTGTAAAAGCAGGGGATGAACTTGCTTTTTTCCCACCAGTGACAGGTGGCTAATGAGTATAAGCATTAACGTACAAACGCAGGATTTTTCAGTAGGCGAGCAACATGACGCACTTTGCAGTAATAACAAAAGTGATGGTGCCGTAGTGACGTTTACAGGGCTGGTGCGAGAATTTAGCAGCGGCGATAACGTAATCGCCCTTGAGCTCGAACACTACCCAGGGATGACTGAGCAACTACTGCAATCGATAGCCGAGCAAGCCCAAACACGCTGGCAACTTGCTCGCATAAGCATTATTCATCGAGTAGGCTATTTAGCGCTTGGTGAGCAAATTGTATTTGTAGGGGTCACCTCCCGCAACCGCCAAGCCGCGTTTGAAGGCGCACAATTCATTATGGATTACTTAAAAAACCACGCTACGTTTTGGAAAAAAGAGCATTTTAAAGACTCCTCAAACTGGGTTGAGTTTAAACAAAGCGACAAGCAAGCGTTAAACAAGTGGGAAAAGTAGGTCTGTGTAAGCCTATATAAATGCGTTTATATAATATTAATGAAAAAATTTATCTCAAAAAGAGAATCAATAGAGTCAGCTTACCTTTGGATAGCGGCTCTACTTATTTTTATAATTATGTTAGAGCTATTAACTGGCTGGTCAATTGGGTCCAAAAGCTCTCCGAGTCAATCTTTAAATATTAATCCGGAGCAGTTTTGGCTGGAAATAAAACTTCAATGCGGTTTTGTTTCATGGGCAATTTTTAGAGCTTTTATTACATTCCCACTTTTTAGAGCGACTTACAATGGTATGCTTCGCTTTAGAGAAAAACACAAAACCATAGCAAATATCCTTTTCTATGTACTTACCCCTGTATTTGTAGTGTTTCTTATTTTAACTTTGTTATATATTTTTGACTTATAATCTTACTTTGTTGATCATCAAGGATGAATGATGAAACTTACGCACTCTTACTTTTAGCTATAATCAAAGGTTTAAGATGAAAATAATCTCTACCAACATCTCTAAAATAAAAACGGTTGAGCATAACGGCAAAGCCATTAAAACAGGTATATTTAAAACACCAACCAATGAGCCGGTTGTTATTGAAAAGCTGAATATAATAGGTGATGAACAAGCCGATTTAGTCAATCATGGCGGGGTGGATAAAGCGGTTTATGCGTTTTCGCACAATCATTACGATTATTGGAAGCGCACCCTTAAAAATGATGATTTAGCAGTTGGTGCCTTTGGCGAAAATTTCACAATTTCAGACCTTGATGAGCAAAACATTCACATAGGGGATCGTATTCGTTTAGGTACTGCACTGCTTGAGGTAAGCCAGCCCCGTGTGCCGTGCTTTAAATTGGCTATTGCACTTAATAATAAACAAAGCCTAAAACTGTTTACTCAGTATTACCACACGGGTGTTTATTTTAGAGTGCTTGAGCAAGGTGTTGCTAAAACGGGCGATGCCGTGACTTTTGAACATAAAGCTGAGCATAACATTTCGGTTAAAACGTTGTTTCAGGCCTTTTTTGATAAACACTACCCAGATTATGAAAGCGTATTATTAGCAGCACTTGAACTACCCGAGCTTGCACTTGAGTGGCAAACTAAAATCAAAAAGAAATTGGGGAGTTAAAAGAGCGTTATTAAAGCTGTATTCCCCTTAATAAAAGCTCACTTTTAGCTGTATTATTTAGTTTGTTAAGTGAGCGACCGCTGATAAGTATTTGCACACCAATTGGCTTAATGTGTCGTATTGCTGTTTGTTATTTACCGGCTTACTAAAATCGCTACTTACCGCCACTGCGCATGCCCCCGCTGCAAACCAATGTGCTAGGTTGTCTAAATTAATGCCGCCTACGGGCATTAATGGCACATCAGAAAAAGGCCCAGTTAGCGCTTTAAAGTAATTAATCCCCATACTGCCTGCCGGAAAAACCTTAATAATATCGGCGTTATACTCAATGGCATTGGCAATATCGGTAGGGGTGAGTGCGCCCATTAACACAGGTAAACCATAGCGGTGGGCAAGCTCTACCACGGCTTGATTAGTATTTGGTGTAACTATAAATTGCGCACCGGCATCAATCGCTTGTTGCGCAAGGGCGGTGTTAATTATTGTGCCAGCGCCAATGAGTGTATTTTTATAAGCAGCGCGTGCTTTTGCTATTTCTTGCTCAAAGCCAGGTGTATTTGAGGTGATTTCTAGCGCGTTAATGCCTGCATTAACTAAGCAATTAATTAAAGGAGCTACATCGCTTTGTTGCTTTAAGCGAAGTATAGCAACTAACTTATGTTGCTTTATTTGGTTGCTTATTTTTATTCTGTTGGCATTTAAAATTTGGCTCATAATGTCACTTCAATTTATTTAATACAGAGTCACACGTGTAACAGCAATCGGCAATAATACTTAATCATTTTGGGGCTTAACGCGTCAAAAAGCTCTCACTTTGATCATTTTGAATAATTAAATAGCGAGTTTTTGTCTAGTTATCAACACGCTTATGCACCCTAAAAATAGCACACTTAATTAAGCGAATTGGTATAAACATTTCTTTTCTCATAAAAAAACCGCTGAAATATCAGCGGTTTTTTATAAGTTATAAATTACATTACACGCATGCCTGGCTCTGAGCCATCGTCTGGGTTAAGAATGTAAATTTCTTTACCGCCAGGGCCTGCAGCTAATACCATACCCTCTGACATACCAAAGCGCATTTTACGAGGCTTAAGGTTTGCAACCATTACAGTCAGTTTGCCTTCAATGTCTTCTGGTGCGTAAGCCGATTTAATACCAGCAAACACTTGGCGTGTTTCGCCGCCTAAATCCAGCGTAAGTTTAAGTAGCTTATCGGCGCCTTCAACATGCTCTGCTTTAGCAATTTTAGCAACACGTAAGTCTACTTTTGCAAAGTCATCAAATTCAATTTCATCCGCAATTGGCTCTTTTGCAAGTGGGCTATTTGGGTCAATTGTTACTTTTGATTCTAGGCTTTCTTTTGATTCTTCAACCATTTTGTTCACTTTATCCATTTCTACACGTTGCATGAGCGGCTTAAATTTATTGATAGGGTGTGCAACAAGTGCATTTTGAACGCCATCCCATGCTAAGTCGTCATTTAAAAAGGCTTCTACGTTTGCAGCCATACCTGGTAATACAGGTTTTAAATAGGTAATTAAAACACGGAACAAGTTAAGGCCAAGCGAACACACTTCGTGCGCTTCTTGCTGTTTTGCTTCGTCTTTAATGAGTACCCATGGCGCTGCGGCATCAATAAATTGGTTGGCTTTGTCGGCTAGGGCCATAATTTCACGAATCGCGCGGCTGTATTCACGGTTTTCATAGTGGGCAGTAATGCTCGGTGCAGCAGCTTGAAATTCTTCAAGTAGTTCTGGCTGCATAATTGTGCTACTTAATTTACCGTCAAACTTTTTAGTAATAAAGCCTGCACAGCGGCTTGCTATGTTTACTACTTTACCTACTAGGTCTGAATTTACACGTTGTGCAAAGTCTTCTAGGTTTAAATCAAGGTCAATAATACCGCTGTTTAATTTAGCTGCGTAGTAATAACGTAAGTACTCTGGGTCTAGGTTATCAAGGTAAGTACGTGCTTTTATAAACGTACCCTTTGATTTAGACATTTTCTCGCCATTGACGGTTACAAAGCCATGTGCAAACACGTTAGTTGGCTTTCTAAAATTAGCGCCCTCTAGCATGGCTGGCCAAAATAAGCTGTGGAAGTAAATAATGTCTTTACCAATAAAGTGATAAAGCTCAGCATCAGAACCTTCAGCCCAAAATGCATCAAAGTCGAGGCCTTTTTCGCCACATAGATTTTTAAAGCTTGCCATGTAGCCAATTGGCGCATCTAGCCATACGTAAAAGTATTTGCCCGGTGCATTTGGAATTTCAAAACCAAAGTAAGGCGCATCGCGGCTAATATCCCACTGTTGCAGGCCATCGGTAAACCACTCATCTAACTTATTCGCCATTTCTTGCTGAATAGAGCCAGAGTGTAGCCACTCTTTAAGCATGCCTTCAAATGCTGGCAGGTCAAAAAAGTAATGCTCTGAATCTTTTAAAATTGGCTCTGCACCTGACATTACCGAGCGCGGGTTTATTAATTCGGTTGGGCTGTAAGTTGCGCCACACGAGTCACAGCTATCGCCATTTTGGTTTTCAGACTTACACGTTGGGCAAGTGCCTGTTACAAAGCGATCTGGTAAAAATATGCCTTTTTCAGGGTCGAATAACTGTGAAATAGTGTGCTTTTTAATATGACCCGCATCATTAAGGCGGTTATAAATAAGCTCACTCAGCTCTTTATTTTCTGAGCTGTGGGTGCTGTGGTATTTATCAAACTTGATGTTAAAGTCGGCAAAGTCGCGCTGGCGTTCAATGCTTACATTTTTAACCATTTCTTCAGGCGTGATCCCTTGCTTTTGCGCATTAAGCATAATTGGCGTGCCGTGAGCATCGTCGGCGCAAACATAATAAGCTTCGTGGCCTTGTAGCTTTTGAAAACGTGACCAAATATCAGTTTGAATATATTCCAATAAATGGCCTAAGTGAGTAGGGCCATTTGCATAAGGTAATGCGCTGGTAATGAGGATCTTTCGCTGCGTCATAATCATTCCGAATTGAGGATAAACCACCATTTTTACTACAAAAAAGGCGGTTATCATTAATTTATCCATAAGCTTTGGACTAACGGTACGCGCAGCTTATGGATTTTTGTTAATTGACTGGTGTTAATGCCCTGAATGTTACATAATTCTGTGGCACTTTTCATCAAAGAAACGCTATTTAATTGCTATGTTTGGACTGTCGAAACTATTCTCCTCTAAATCGGTGCAAAAACAACCGATTATTACTGCCTTAGCGGCGTATCGAAGCGCGGCATTTGCCGTAGGTATTGATGAAAGTTTTATTGATACCATTTCGCAAAATGACGATAAATCAATACACATTAAAATAACGCTGCCATTTGCGGCTCAATCAGAAATCCCGTTAGTTGAGCAGCACGTAAGTGAAAGTATAAATACACCGGTTACCATAGACTCTGTGGTGAGTATAAAAGAGCCTGCAAAATTTAAAGCCATTAAACACATTGTGTTGATTGCCTCAGGTAAAGGGGGGGTAGGAAAATCCACTACCGCTGTAAATTTAGCTGGGGCGCTTAAAAGCGAAGGCGCAAAAGTAGGGATTTTAGATGCTGATATTTATGGGCCATCTATTCCTATGTTATTGGGGCTTGTAGGGGCAGAGCCGCAAACCAAAGATAACAAACTACTACAGCCATTTGATGCCAACAGCATTAAAGCGCAATCAATCGGCTTTTTAGTGCCAAGTGATGACGCAACGGTATGGCGGGGCCCAATGGCATCGGGAGCGCTCAATCAATTATTAAACGAAACTGATTGGGGCGAACTTGATTACTTAATCGTTGATATGCCACCGGGTACGGGCGATATACAGCTAACAATGAGCCAAAAAGTGCCTGCCAGCGGCACTGTTATTGTGACGACACCGCAAGATTTAGCCCTTGCCGATGCGCAAAAAGGCATTGCAATGTTTAATAAAGTTAACGTACCTGTGCTTGGGCTTATAGAAAATATGAGTCACTACATTTGTAGCCACTGCGGTGAAGCCAACCATGTGTTTGGCAAAGATGGCGCAGAAAAACTTGCCCATAAACACGGCGTACCGGTGTTAAGCCATATTCCACTTGCCATAGATATTCGTGAATACTCAGAGCAAGGTAAATTAATCGCCAGCGATACCAGCGCGGCTATTAGCAACACATACAGCGCAGCGGCAAGATTGATTGCCAGCACGCTTTTTTATCAGCAGCACCAACATAGTGTTGAGATAGTGATAACGCAGGACTAAGAAAAAATGAGACTCTCAGATACCCATATTAAAGAATATTTAAGCGATGGCCGCATAGTGATTGAGCCTGCGCCGACTAACGAAATGATTTCGGGTGTGACAGCCGATTTGCGCTTAGGGAACAAATTTAGAACCTTTAACGCACATAACGCAGCGTACGTAGATTTAAGTGGCCCTAAAGATCAGTTAAATAAGGCTATGGAATCAATAATGAGTGAAGAGATTGAGCTTGCCGACGGCGAAGCTTTCTTTTTACACCCAGGTGAACTGGCATTAGCCATTACCCATGAAAAAGTAACACTTCCTGCCGACATAGTAGGCTGGTTAGATGGTCGTTCATCACTTGCCCGCTTAGGTTTGATGGTGCATGTAACAGCACACAGAATCGACCCAGGTTGGAGCGGCAATATTGTTTTAGAATTTTATAACTCAGGTAAGTTGCCACTAGCGCTGCGCCCAATGATGAAAATTGGTGCAATGAGCTTTGAAATGCTTTCAGGACCCTGCGAAAACCCATACAACATTCGTAAAGACGCAAAATATAAAGATCAAAGTAGTGCGGTAGCAAGCCGCATTAGCGACGATAACCTATAACAATATAAAACTATTAAGCGTTTAAATGGCTTTGTTTTGCTAGCTTAAACGCTTAATAACTTATACCAATGTACATTATTGCTTAAACTGATATTAAATGTGTTTTTTATTTCTGGCTTTATAAACGAGTAAAAACTCGACTAATATAGATAATAAAATAACTATAATTACAATGCCTTGAATAGTGTGTAGCCTTTTAACCCTGTCAACACTCTCTTTTTCGTACTGCATAACCACCGTATTAAACGCTTTTAAAAGCGGCTCTTTTGCTAAAGAAAAAAAGCTTTCTTGCGCTGTATCTAAATTAAGTGTTTGTGTTTTTAACTTGAGTACTTCTTCAACTCTATCTGAAAACATACTTAATTTTTTATCGACATTAATAGGCTCTTTAAAATACATTGCTAACAACTCGTTAGATAGCGGGCTTTCATCGCCTAATACTTGCGCCCCATAATGCTCACTTAATAAGTATTTATGATTATTTTTTAAAGAGTTCAAAGCATTAATGGCCAGTAATTTAGAATCCTGCGAACCATACATTAAGTACTCTAAAGTAAACATACTCACCCGTTGCGAAAGCATTCTTTGTTGACCACTTACATTTACGAGTTTTCCAGTATCGGTTTGCGCTTCAATGACTTCATCAAGCATAAAGTGAATACAGATAGATAAAATTGCAATTACAGTTAAGGGAATAATATAAACAAAAGAGATAGCGCCATGCTTTTTATTTGTAAAATCAGTATTTACCATTTAATTGCTACTTAATTTAAAATTATTAATGCTTTAGGATAGGATAGATTAAATATAAGATTTTTCACGTAATTAAAGTTTACAAGGTAGTTTGTGGCTTATTGAGATTTATGAAGTGCATAACCTAGTAGTTCAAAATACTTATTAAGGGCTTTATTTGCTTTATTAATATGCTCATTATCAGGGTAAATTAAATTACTGCTTTTTAAGCCACTGACTAAAAAGCTATTTTGAATAGTGCTGTGAGCATCTATACAGGCTTCAAAGCAGCGTGCTGCTAATTCCTCAGGCATACTCATGTAATTCATGTTGTGTGCTTGGTCGTGTTTTATGCACGTTTGTACAAATTCATTCGCATCTTCCCCATCAAAATCTAAAAACACGTTTTTGTAAAAATCGTTTAGCGCACTATTAAGTGGGTGAGATAAATTTGGCGTATTTGAAAGCCACAGCTTTGAAGCAAAACCAAAGCGAGGTTTTGCATTAAATAAATGCTCGCTTATATGGTGATCAAACGCATGAAACCATTCGTGAGCCAATGCGCCACCGCCCGCATTTTTAGCTAAAGCAAGGGTTTGTGAAGCTGCGTTATAATGCGCTTGTACGCCTTTTTGACCACCATGCCCAAAGGCAAAATTTAGTTTGCCGCGCAGACCAATAGCTTTGGGCGGTAAATGTAATATTTGAGCAAGGTCGGCGAGGGCATCGTAAATTAAGTTTGCACTAATAAAATGCTCTTCTTTGGTCACCCATTTTCCTACAACCATAGATCTAAAGCCAAAGGTGTCTCTAATATCACTAAAGTCAACTTGGTCGTCAAAGCGGTAGTCTGGCCCTTTACGAGTGAATCCGCGTTTTAATCTGTTTGGGTAATTACGCATTTACATTTAATGGTGGCTAATTTAAGTAACGTGCTTTTACGTGTTCGGGCATGTGTTGGGTTTGTTTTTGTATTAATTCATCTAATAAATTATAAAGTGGAGCAGGGTTTAACTGCTCTATTAACAACAAACTATGTGCAACGGCCTCAAGCGTAGAAAGACTGTCGGCTCTAGGGGCTTTTCGAATAGCGTAACGGTTTTGCGGTAACTGCTTAAAGCTCACTGTTTTAAATTTAGTGAGTAGCGGGGTCAGCTGCAAAATTTTATAGGCTTTTTTCCAGGTGCCATCAATCACGATTAAATGCGTAATGTTACTTAAGGCTGGCTTTGGGTTTGCATCATCTAAGTAGGTGGCGTGCTCATTAGGGTAGAGCAGTACCGTGGACTCCAAAGGTAAAGAGTTGAGCATGGCAAAGTCGGTGTTATTTTCCCCTTTGATTATTTTGCAGTCAGTTAGGCTCAAATTAAGCAATTTTGCCGTGTTTTTCGCTATTTTTTCTTCACTGGGGTGTTGTAGAATAACCACGCTAACTTTATTTGTTAAACGTTTAATGGCCCCGCATATACAGGTAGAGGGCGTAAACAAACAGCGTTCACAAACTTGGCGAGTCATTAATTAAACTTTTTATTGCGAGTGTATTTTGATAATTATACATTTATAAAGTAATAAAGTTGGATTTTTTTACGCATAGATATACAGTAATACTATTAATTATAAAATGACACGGAATGTTTAGAAGGGCTTAAAATATGACAGAAGTACAAATAGATGAGGCTGCTTTAGAAAGTATGCAGTCGTTACTTGGTGAGCAGTTTAAAGATACACTTGAATTTTGCTGCAGTGAATTTGAGCGCCTTGGTAATGAAGTAATTGCAACCATTGGTAACGATAAAGAAGCGGCGATTCGTCATGCCCATAGTTTAAAATCGAACGCGGCTCAGTTTGGTGCCACGAGTTTATCTGATGTAGCCCGTGATATTGAACTTAATCTAAATCAAGATAACTTAGCGCAAGCTGTTACGGCATCTACAGATTTATTGGCGCAAGTAAGTGGTTCGCAGGCCCAATTAAGAGCGTGGGTAGAGTCTAATTAATATTATTTGTTAACGTGAATTTATTTCAGTATTAAGCACCTAATTACGCTGGCATTTTACGCCTTTACTAGGGTAGTCTTAGACTTTACTAGGGCGTGTTTGGCCTCTCGATAATAAATTTGATCACGCATTGCCCAAGGGCCACCCTTGGGCTAGTAACACAATTTTACCGAGCCCATTAGGTTATAACCCTCGCATTGAACAAACCCACTCCTAGTTAATTATTTTTTTCCATAAAGCCAGTTCGCCCCAAAGAGGTAAAAATGTCAGATATTAAAAAGAGTCACAAATTAGAAGGTGTATGTTATGACATTCGTGGACCGGTTTTAGCGCAAGCCAAAAAAATGGAAGACGAAGGTCAAAAGGTACTAAAGCTTAATATTGGTAACCCTGCGGCGTTTGGTTTTGATATGCCAGAGGACATGCACCGCGATATTATTCGTAATTTGTATTCGGCCCAAGGCTACTGCGACTCTAAGGGGTTATATTCAGCCCGTGTAGCGGTTTATCAGCACTACCAGCAACGAGGTTTACATAACCTAGATGTAGATAATATTTATATTGGTAATGGGGTGAGCGAGCTTATTCAAATGATCACCCAAGCGTTATTAAATAACGATGATGAAGTGCTTATTCCTGCGCCTGATTACCCACTGTGGACCGCGTCAGTTAAATTAGCAGGCGGGAACCCTGTTCATTATTTATGTGATGAAGAGCAAGATTGGTTTCCGGATATTGCCGATATAAAAAGTAAAATTACATCTAAAACAAAAGCGCTTGTACTAATTAACCCTAATAACCCAACCGGCGCGGTTTATAGTGACGATTTACTTTTAGAGTTAATTAATGTGGCGCGCGAGCATAAGCTGTTATTGCTTAGCGATGAAATTTACGAAAAGATTTTATACGATGGCATCACTCACACCTCAATTGGTGCGCTATGCGACGATGTGCCCATTATTACCTTTAATGGCTTAGCTAAAACTTACCGTGCAGCGGGTATTCGTATGGGCTGGATGGTACTAAGCGGGCGCACCTCAGCAATGGAAGATTTACGCAAAGGGCTAGATATTTTATCGTCTATGCGTTTGTGTGCGAATGTACCCGCGCAATATGCGATACAACAAGCGCTAGGGGGCGTGCAATCAATAGATAGCTTAATCGATCCAGGCGGGCGATTATATGTTCAGCGCGATATTGCTTGGCGTGGGCTTAATGCTATTGAAGGGATAAGCTGTAAAAAGCCAAAAGGGGCGCTTTACGCGTTTGCTAAAGTAGACACGGCTCATTTTAATGTCACTGATGATGAAAAAATGATGTTTGATTTACTAAAAGCAGAAAAAATATTATTAGTGCATGGGCGTGCATTTAATTGGCCAGAGCCTGATCACTTTAGGTTAGTGTTTTTACCTAACAAAGACGATTTATCGAGTGCGATGCTTAAAATGCAGCGCTTTTTTAAAGACTATCGCCAAGTTTAGTTAATTCGAACTAACGCGCTGTAAATAAAAAACGAGCTTAAATAGCTCGTTTTTTATTTACGCGATACTGCTGATACGGGTTTATTAGTACGCGCGGTCAACTCTTACGGTATTATCACTTAAATAGACCAACCGTACGTTATCACCTTTGCTAAAGCGCATTGACTGGTCTTGGTCTTGTACCACCATGTATTGATCGCCGTTTTCTACCTGAATCAATAACTCTACGAGGTGTGTTTGCTTATAATAGCTTTTTTGCTGATTATTATGCGCCACGCTTCCGCCAATGACTGAGCCTAAAATAGTGGCGACGGTACGACCGCTCCCACCACCAAATTGATTACCGACAACACCCCCGAGTAGGGCGCCGCCAAAGGTTTTCCAGCCATTGTTTTTGTCTTGCACAAGCTCTTGTTCGGTAATTTTACGTACAGATTTTACATCGCCAAATAAAACCTGTTGTACAGGCACGGCTTTGTTTCGCTCATAGTTCGCAAAACTTGGTGCACTGAGTGTAAGCAATGCACACATTGCTATGGTTAAGGCTTTCATAGATGTCTCCTGTTGGTGTTACGCAAAGGCGATATTTTTGCCTTTGCGTGGAAATGTATACCAATGCGAAAAATACTTAATCATTTTGCGGCTAAACGTGTCGCTAACTAAGTTAAAAATTATCATTTAAAACAACTAAAAAGTCATTTTTTACCTAGTTATCAACGCGTTTATCCAGCCTCAAAATAGATCAGTAAATTAAGCGAATTGGTATTATTACCAACCAAATGTCGATTTTTCTTTCGTTTTACGAATTTCAGTTTCGTCTGCCCACTCGACTAGGCCGCTTTGCATATCCATTAAGCGCATTGTAAATTTGTAATACACATCTGATTTATCAGCATTTGATTTAACAATGCTCGATAAGTTGCCGTACAACATGTATTGCGCACCAATTTGTTTACCAAAGGCAACTGCGGTGGCAGGGTTTACAAGGGCATCTTCGTTTTGAAAGTTAAGCTGCTCACGTACTGATTCAACACGGGTCATGTCAACAAAACGAAACTTACCGCTGCGCAACAGTTGCGTAGAGATTGAGTCGGTAATAGATTCAGTGTCTATGTGTTCACTGGTTTTATTTTTAATGCGCTCAACAAATACCACAGGGCGTTTGTTTTGGGTCATTGTGCCAATAACCGGCGAGCTAAGTAGTGAGTCGGTCATTTGGCTGGCTACTTTTTGTAAATCGGTAGAGCCAAAGTTTATATCGGTGGTTTCTACTGCTTGCGCGTCGCCATAACTAACTACGGCTTTATTGGCACAACCGCTTAAAATGAGTGCGCTGAGGCCAATAACTGCATAACTCGATAACGTTTTAAATTGTGTAGTGATCATTTTTATAACCCTTATTCTTTAAATTCTTGTGCGTCGGTAGACACTTCTCTTACAGCGAGCGAAAATGTAACCGCATCCGGTGTTGGCGCTAAGCCGGGTAATTGTGTTTTAGAAAAACCAAACAGTGTTAAGGCTTGCCAAGGTGAGTGGTTTCCTTTAATTACAAACCCGTCTTTGTCGTACCAATTAAACTGATACTGTAAATATTGCGACTTTTTATATTGGCTGCTTAGTGTTACTACCACGTCGGTTAACTGGTTTGTTTGGCGTGTTTTAACATCGGTAATGGCAAGCTTTTCACCTAGAGCAGGATTATCAACATGTAACTGCTCGTTAAATGTATTTTTGCTTTGCTCAACCGAAATGCCTGATGTATCAGGTTGGCTTGCACATGCCCCAAGCATTAATGCAGCCACTAATGGCAAAGTATATTTCATGATGACTCCTAGAGTTGAACCACATGGTAGTTAAAATAGTTATTAATAGAGGTTAGGTAAATTAAGGTTAACCCTTGCTTACTAACGGTAAAATTAATAGGCGCATGGTTGCCTATTAAAAGTGTATGCGACCCTGCATTTAAACTGCTACGTGCCATGCTTATTTGATTAGGTAAAGTGAGCCAGCTACGTGTATCAGCCTGCTCAGACGCCAAATTATAAATATTAGCAATGATATTGCCTACATCGCCTGTGCTACGTGCAAGCTCTGCGCGCACTTTTTCTTTGGCTACTAAGCGTAATACTTGCCTAGATACGCGAGCCGGTATTTGTTGCTCTAATGTTTTAGCCGCTAATGCTTCTATATGCACTAACGGGTTGAGCTCTAAATTTTGCGAACCTATATTTACGCCATTAATATTAGCTATAAACGCATTATCTTTATAAACTGGCATTGCTAAACTGTAAAAACGCGCATCGCCACCTGAGGTATAAATAGGCAAGCGTAATTTAAATTCATCTTGTTTAGGCACTAAGCCTTGTTCAACCAATATAACCACTTCACCGTGATTAGCATGAAGGGGCTTTAATGGGCTAAAGCGGCGCTCAAACTCTTCTAAATCTTGGTTAAAACCTTGCTTTTTAGCTAATCGCATTACATCTTGCTGTAAGTAGTGATTGTCAGGTTGAATCTCTAATGCTTTTTTATAATCAATGTAGGCATCATCGTATTGTTTATCACTTTGGTACAACAGCGCAGATAAATAAAACGTAAAGGCATTTTGAAAACCATTTTTAATACCGCGTGTCACATTACTCATACTTGGGTAATGCTGTTGTGCTTGCTCTATTGTGTCGTTTATTTGTGTTTGATTATCTGCAAGCGCATCGACTTGTACTTTGTTAGCACGACGTATTTCAACCAAGGCGCCTTCTAAATCACTGTTGTATACATAATTAAGTGCTTTGTAGCTATGTAGCATACTCATTTCATATGCCGGTGGTACATAGGTAATGGCAGAG
>NZ_DJHW01000029.1:0-159 GCF_002433295.1 Pseudoalteromonas sp. UBA6610
ACTTAAAGATGCCTCAGAAGGCGGCAGCGTAAGCGTAACCTACGGCGAGTACGACACCCAAATGGCTGGCGTACCTCAGCTAGAGAGCACCTACGCAGATGCCGATGGCAACCTTGCCTTTAATACCGGCGCCGACCGCGAAGTAAACGACGGCGCAAG
>NZ_DJHW01000029.1:520-655 GCF_002433295.1 Pseudoalteromonas sp. UBA6610
TGAGCTTTTAGATAACGGCTTTGTGAACGTATCAATTGAGTATCGTGATAACGACTCTACGCAGCGCTCAGGCTTTGACCCGCGCGAGCAATACGACCGCTTAGAAGATGGCAGCCTAGACCCACGCGAATTTAC
>NZ_DJHW01000029.1:960-26421 GCF_002433295.1 Pseudoalteromonas sp. UBA6610
CAGCCTAGACCCACGCGAATTTACTATCGACCGTTACAACCACCGCTTTGGTAAAGCAGAGCTTGAAGACTACGCACTGTTTTACAACATGGGTTACGACTTTGATAACGGCTATAACCTGTACTCGTTTGGTAGCTACTCAAAACGCGAAGGTAACTCAGGTGGTTTTTACCGCCGTGCAAAAGACAGCCGCAACGTGTTAGAAGTGTACCCAGACGGCTTTTTACCGCAAATTGAAACCGACGTACAAGATTACTCATTTGCCCTAGGCCTGCAAGGCGAAACTGGCGAATGGACATGGGATGTAAGTACCAACTACGGCCGTAACGACTTTGGTTTCGGCGTTGTAAATAGTATAAATACATCACTAGGTACCGACAGCCCAACCGAATTTGACAACGGTGCATTGGTTTACGATCAGTTTTTAGTAAACGCTACGGCAAATACAGTGCTAGATTTTGGCTTGCCAGATGACGTATTTTTTACTGTAGGTGCAGAGTACCGCCACGAAAGCTACAAAATTGAGCAAGGCGAAGAAGCCTCTTACATTACCGCTTTAGATAGCGATGGCAATCCAATTGCTGCCGGTGGCGCACAAGTATTAGCTGGTTTTGGCCCAGAAAGCGTAACCGATGAAAGCCGCCATAACGTAGCCGTATTTGTTGAGTTTGATACTTACCTAACAGAAGACTGGAACCTTGTTTTAGCGGGTCGCTACGAAGATTACACCGACTTTGGCGATACGTTTACATCAAAGCTTGCGTCGCGTTACAGCATTAACGAAAACCTATCATTGCGTGGTGCAATTAGCACAGGTTTCCGTGCACCATCACTTGCGCAAAGCTCGTACCGCCAAATCTCTACCGTACTTGAGAACAACCAACCGTTTGAAGTAGGTTTATTCCCTACCGATTCAGCGGCAGCGCAGGCACTTGGTGCTGAACAACTAGATGCCGAAGAGTCTGTAAACGTAACAGCAGGATTTATGTACACGCAAGGCAGCTTTAGCCTAACTGTAGATGCCTACCGCATTGATATTGATGACCGTATTGTATTGTCTGAAAACCTAGAGGGCGATGCTGTAGTAGAAATACTGCAAAATGCCGGCGAGCTAAACACTGAAAGCGTACGTTACTTTACTAACGCTATCGACTCGCGCACGCAAGGTGTTGATATTGTTGCTACCTACAACTTAGATTTAAGCGATTTAGGTGACTTACGCTTAAACGTAGCGGCTAACTTTAACGATACCGAAGTAACGCACGTAGACGACAACCCAAGCGAGCTAAATTCACTCGGCGATGACTACGTTGTATTTGCACGCCGCGAAGTAGGCCGCTTTGAAGAAGGCACACCAGATAGCAAATGGAACCTATCTGCAGTGTGGAACTTTAACGAATGGCAAACCACCCTTCGTGCAACGCGCTACGGTGAAGTGGCTGATATTTCAACTACCGCCGATCGCGATGAGTACATAGACCCTAAATGGATCACCGACCTAGAAGTTGCCTACCGCCCAGACGAATACTGGAAGTTTGCAGTAGGTGCAAATAACTTGTTCGATCAGTACCCGCAAGCAACGGTAGATAACATTGGTTACTCTGACTTTGGCCAAATATTCCCGTACACGCCATATGCACCGTACGGATTAGACGGGCGTTTCCTATACGGTAATATTACTTACAGCTTTTAATAAATAACCTAAAAGCAAACACTTAAAAAGGATGCCATGTGCATCCTTTTTTAATTACTTCTTAGTGTATTTAACCACTTATTAGTAAATCCACTTTTCATAAACACACCCCACCCCAATAAAATCAAAGGCTTACAATTGGTCTCGTTTTTGCTCTACTATGCTTATACAAAACATGCATAAATAACAAACACAAAGGACTAAACATGAGCTCATCAACTGTATCTAACATTACAAAACCACTTTCACTTATTGGCGGCATTTTATTATTAAGCGGCTGTGTGTTTCATATATCGCCAAGCGTTGCCTCAGTAAAACAAACTCAGCAGTTATCACTGCCAAGCAGTAATCTAGAATACTTAAACGTATTAAGCGGTGCAGGCTCTCTTGAAATTAAAGGCTCGCGCAATGCCACCAGCATAAGTGTAGATGCCACAATTTTTACCGCCGACATTGAAGACGAATACACACTCACCCTTGAGCAAAATGGCAAACAAGCTACCTTAGTTGCAAACAACAATACTGCCAGCGGTATGCGTTTTTACAGCGGCCAATCGCCACACATTGATTTAGTGGTTACCGTGCCAAGTAATTTAATGCTCGATATTGATGATGGCTCTGGCGACATTGCAATAAGCGCCATGCAAAATAATATAGATATAGAAGACGGCTCAGGTAGCTTATCTATCAATAGCGCTAAAAACCTTACTATTGAAGATGGCTCAGGCGATATAACCCTTGAAAACATCACCGGTAACTTAGCGCTTACCGATGGCTCTGGTAGTGTAAATATTAATAATGTTAGCGGCAACGCCGTAGTTGATGATGGCTCGGGTGATATGCGTATTAGTAATGTGCGCGGCACCTTAACTGTTGAAGACGGCTCAGGCAGCATGGCTATTAATAACATTAATGGCGCAGTAGATGTAGACGATAACTCTGGCGATTTAGTCATTGAGCACGTCCAAGCAAGCGTAACCATTGAAGATGGCTCGGGCAATATTCGTGTAAACCACGCTAAGGGGCTTACCATTACCGAATCAGGCTCAGGCGATGTAAGCATTGATAACATTAACGGCCCTGTAAAAGTAGCCGATTAATTATGACTAAATGATCCATTTTCAGCCACATGACCCATTGTATTTTTAAAGCCACTAAGCCATGCTAAAAGCCTTGATACTATTAGGATATACGCGTGTTAGAAATAGCTTTAATTTACTTAGCGGCGGCCATAGTGGCTGTACCTATTGCCAAGCGAGTGGGACTTGGCTCGGTACTTGGTTATTTAATTGCGGGCATACTAATTGGCCCTTACGCCCTGGGTATTGTGGGGGATCAAACAGATGTAATGCACTTTGCCGAGTTTGGCGTAGTGATGATGCTGTTTTTGGTTGGCCTTGAGCTACAACCAGCCCGTTTATGGAAGCTTCGCCATTCAATATTAGGGCTTGGCGGCTTACAGGTCGTACTTACCGCCGCGGCTATTTTTGCGTTTTGTTATTGGGTTTTTACCATGCATTGGCAAACCGCTTTGGCTATTGGCTTAATGCTGGCGCTGTCATCAACCGCTATTGTACTGCAAAGCCTTGAAGAAAAAGGCTGGCTAAAGCAAGAAGCCGGGCAAAACGCATTCTCGGTTTTATTATTTCAAGACATCGCCATTATTCCTATTTTAGCGCTCCTACCACTATTGGCTTTTGCGCCGCAAAGTAGCTCAAAAGACATTAGCGACTCCATTATTGCAAGCTGGCCGGTATGGCAGCAAGTTGGCGTATCGGTAGCGGTTATCGCCGCTATTATTGCCGGTGGTAAATATGTGTCGGCCCCGTTATTTAGATACATAGCGCAAACCCACATGCGTGAAATATTTACTATTTTTGCGCTATTTTTAGTGGTGGCTATTGCCCTTGTAATGCAAAGTATTGGCCTATCACCGGCACTCGGTACATTTTTAGCCGGTGTAGTCCTTGCCGAAAGCGAGTTTAGACACGAGCTAGAAGCCGATATAGAACCCTTTAAAGGCCTACTGTTAGGGCTGTTTTTTATTACTGTTGGCGCATCAATCAACTTTGAATTATTGACTGATGAGTTTACAACCGTTATTGCACTCGTTGCGCTGCTTATTGTAGTAAAAGCCTGCATTTTATTTGCCCTTGCCATCACCTTTAATATTAGTAAAAAGCAGCGTTTACTGTTTGCATTAGCGCTGGCACAAGGCGGCGAATTTGCCTTTGTACTTTTAAGTGTAACCACTACATTAAGCATATTAACGCCAGAGCAAACAAGCCTCGTGACGTTAGTAGTGGCTGTTTCAATGTTGGTTGCGCCACTGTTATTAATGGCTTACGAGCAGCTACAAAAACGCACCAGTAACAGCGCGCCCGAGTTTGACAAGCCCGAGCAAATTAGCAGCGCTAAACACGTTATAATTGCAGGCTACGGTCGCTTTGGGCAAATTATGGGTCGCTTATTACACGCCCAAGGCTACGAAATTACTGTACTTGATCACAGCCCAAGCCAAATAGAACTCCTACGCCGCTTTGGCAATACCGTATTTTATGGTGATGCTGCCCGCCAAGAGCTGCTAGAAGCCGCAGGCGCGCACACCGCACAAATGCTAATTGTGGCAATAGACGATGCAGACAAAACCCTCGAAATTATTAAGCTTGCACATAAAAACTACCCGCAGCTGAAAATTGTAGCCCGCGCTATCGACCGCCGCCACGCGTATCAATTACTTAATTTAAAAGTAGATGCGTTTAACCGCGAAACGGTCGACTCAGCCATTAACCTAGCGGTAGATGCATTAGAGTTATTAGGTAACAATAAAGAAGATGCCCAGCGCGCCGGAAAACTATTTAGAGACCACGACCGCGCTGCCGTACTGCAACTTGCCGAACTGTGGGGCGACGACGCCAGCTACGGTGTAGCCGTGCGCCAACGCATGGAAGATTTAAAACAAGTACTGCAACAAGACAAGCAGGCACAAAGTGATTTAAATACCTGCGACAGCGGCGACTGTGAAGACGGCCTAACAGAGCTAGCTGATAGACCTAAAAAGCCTGATGATTCTCATTTGGAGTAGTGTCATCAGGCATAATAAGTTTACTTGTACTCTAATCTGATAGATTAACTAACATTTCTCTAACTGATTTAAGTTCATCTAAGCACCCCATAATATAACTGGATTCGATTGTTCTGATGCATAGATCCAGTTGATCAATATTATTAAGATAATGATTTTCTAGAAACTCATAAACATCATCTTTATAGTCAAAGCCATAGTCAGGAATATTTTCACTAAATAGTATTCGACATTCTGTTTTTGAAAGCATAATTAGAAGCCATCATATTAATTAATTCTTGAGCTTATGGCATTGAACCATTTAATAACTTCACCATTTTCATCAACATCTTGAAGATAGTTATAGCTCATATTAGCTACAGCCCTAGTGTTGAGTTTTTTCTTTATATTACTTTCTTTATAAGGTGTATGCTTTACAAGGAGATTGGGAATATCAGTTTGATCGTCAATCTCTAATTTCGCATTAATCTGAAAGGCTTCTTTAATTGCATCAACATGAAGGTAGTTTTCTGCTTCACGCTTAGTTGTTAAAAACGCAACCGAGTCATCATTTCTATCATTAACTCTATCATGAGCTTGCTGGTATGTTGGGGGGTTATCTGTATCGCGATCGTATATGTGAACTTCTGGTTTTCCGATATTTTTTAAATAATGAGAGTTAACCCAATCTTTCAACGTTGAACCACCTAGAGGTAGTAATACAACTCTGGGGTCATTATCTAGGTCAGGAACATCTAAACCATCTCGAATTAATATTCTGGACATTCCTTTGAAGAAGTTAACATCGTTAGGCCCTTCAACACATAAAAAAACTTGTGCTCTACTATCGGGTAAAACCCCTAAATCCTTCGCAATAACGTCATATACACTGTCGCAATGCTGTGCAATAACCAGTTCGCCATTATCATTCCTCGAAATATGCCTAATGCTTTCTAAGGCTAGCTGGCCAGCTAGTGCTGGAACATGGGTGGTGAGAACAACCTGACAATTTTCAATACTTGAAAGTTCATTAAATGCATCTAATAGCAATCTTTGATTATTAGGGTGCTGCGAAGTCTCAGGTTCCTCAATTGCATAAATTACACCTCGACCAGAATTTTCATTCTTTATCCGTTCAGCTTCTGCTTTAAAGAAGCTAATAAGAACAAGCCTACGAACTCCGCTTCCCCGTTTATTTATGTGTATACCATCGTCACCAACTAGCGAGAGCTTAAAAATACTATCCCACTTTGGTTCTGCTTTAAATTCAGGTTGTAGCTGTTGAGCCAAATTAGGGTCAATATCATTCAAATGACTTATGGTATTAGTAGCAACAGCAAGAGCTTTTACTCTTACTTTATTTTTGATCTCATCAAGGTCACTTCCTATTTCGTTTAGTGCATTAATGACTGCGGCTTTCATAGGATCCTGAACTTCAGATTCTTCATCCGTACTCGGGCGGTCAGCTCTAAATAATGCGAAGTGAGGAAGGTATGCTTGAATTTGCTCCCAGATAGTTTTTCCGTCTTCTTTCGTGAGTGGAATATATTGTGGTGAAAGTTTTAGATCACCCTTCTCGCGGTATATTGCCTGTCTTAGAACAACGTTTGACCTTCTGTCTTCAACAACTATAGATAGACGTTCAGCAATAGCTTTTAATTCATCATTTTTCTTCAAGAGAATGCCTTTAGCATCCCTTACAGAGGGGTGATTGCAATAAACATTTATCGCACCCGCTCCTTTACCTTTTTTGAAAATTTTATATAGCTCTAAAAAACCATCTTCATTCAAAAGAAATTCTCTGCTTAATGTTGTCTCAGAAGCAATATCTATGATTAATCTCTCTGGGGCTCCAGAAAAAACACACCCAATTTTGACATCATCATTTTCATTAGAATAAACGCATTTGTCAGTAAGATCATATTTGCAAAGCCTATGACCAAAGAAAACACCTAGTGCATCCAAAACTGTTGTCTTACCAACATCATTTTTACCAATTAATGCTGTTAGGTCATTGAGTGTAATCTCTACTCTTCCTTGATAACCACGGAAATTTTCAATTATTAATTTCTCAAGTTTCATGATCTTTCTCAAATGTTAGTTTAAACAAAATGTATGGAGGGCTCGTAACAGCATTATGAGAGGGCACTTCTACCTTCACAAAACGTCCCTATTGTGTGAACTACTATTAATAACAAATTGTATAAATTATTACCAACTATAAATATTATGCGGCTGATGGTATGTGTTTTATAAAAATGGGAAAGTGTTTACAGTATTGCTTCGGCGGGAATGACTTAAATTAATCTACTTTTGAATGCCTACTTGTAGCTCATAACTATCATCCTTCCAGCTATGAGCTACTACATTTAAAAACGCTAAAATCTAGTGATGGTGCCCACCTTGAATCGCTTTACCTTGCTGGTTATAAAACCCCGTTGCGCCGTGTTCTATAAAGCCTAGGTTGATCATTTTTGCTAAAAACGGGTCGTTTTCGTTATCGCCTATGTCGGCGTAGTCGGTGGTTTGAAAGCGATCCCACTTGGCAAACTGTGCGGCTATTTCTGCTTTATTACTGTTTACCTCGTTAAGGCTTAGTAAAGTATGGGTATCGCTTTTTTTATTGGTTACGCTAAAGCTTTTAACCAAGTTTGATTTGGTAAATAAAGCGAGTTTAAATTGATTGTCGCCCTCAGAAAGTGTGTAGTTTTTTACCTCATCGCAGCCGTTGCCTTGGGTGTTAACTAGGGTCATTTTTTCGATTAAATGCGTATCCACCAACTGATTTTTAGCGCTCCAACTTTGTACACCGCGTACCTCAGATGGCTGATACTCAATACCACGTTGCTGAGCATTAAAATAACGAATTGGGCGAATTTGTTTGTTAGCTAAGTGCTGCCAAAGCTCAGTAATTACCTCACGCTGATGCGCAACTTGTGAGTTGTTTCGCCAAAGCGTAAGTGACTGCGTGCTTTGCTCGTTTTTATGAGTATTGGTAATTTTATAGTCGGCTTTTAAATGCGCGCTATCAATATTACATTGCTGCGCTAGGGTGCTGGTACTGGCAACTGTTGCCATTAAAAATAATGCTAGTTTCATTAAATTATCTCTTATTTAAACGTCACTGTAATAGGCATTACCATACCCATTTACAGTGGCATTTTTATGACATAAAAAAACAACTCGCACAGCGTACGAGTTGTTTTTAAATACCCCATTTTTATACGTACTTTATGTGCTGAGCGTACGTATTAAATTACTTATGGTGTTACTTTTTCATCAGCGGTAGTTACTAAGTCTGCCGCAAAGTCCATTACATGGAATAAAAAGCTTTGCTCGTTAGTGCCTGTAACTAAGTGAGCGCCTGGGCCCATTGCGTATACGCCAACATCTTCACCTGCGTGAGTTTCTGAGCCAAGTGGTACAAGTGCCTCTTGGTGAAAGCCCGCTGCAGTTGTATCAACATCGGTTAAATCTACACGCCCTGTAACAGGTGCAAATGCATAACCTGCATCGGCATCGGTTTCATCGCCTAAATCTCTAAAGCCGCCACCGTTGGTGTAGCCAACTGTGGTATATGGCATATCGTCGGCAGCTAGGCTTGGCTCGGTTTCGCCTACGGCAACAACTTTACCTAATATTGGGTTACCACGTTTAGGGTAGCCTGCAATAGTAAATACGTGGCTGTGATCGGCAGTTACTACTATTAGCGTTTCTTCTGGGTTAGTGTTTTCCATTGCCACTTGCACAGCTTTTGCAAATTCTACTGTGTCGTTTAGGGCATTGTAGGCATTACCCGCATGGTGCGCGTGGTCAATACGACCTGCTTCTACCGATAAGAAAAAGCCATTGTCGTTGTTATCTAGCACGTTGATTGCTTTTTCGGTCATTTCGCTAAGCGAAGGCTCGCCCGCTACATCATTTGCGCGGTCGGCTTCGTATTGCATGTGAGACTCGTTAAATAAACCAAATACTTTAGTGGCATCGTCGCTAATTGCATCAAAACCAGTTTGGTCCATAACGTAAGTGCCGCTTGGGTAAGTTGTTTGCCACTCGGTTACTAGGTTGCGGCCATCAGTACGGTCGCCTTCTACTGCGCTTACTGCATCGGCTGAGTTTGCTGCTTCATCTTTTGGTAAAAAGTGACGACGTCCGCCGCCCATTACAACATCAATGCCATCTACATCAATACCCGCATAACGCGACTCTAAGTTGGCTTCAAAGTTAACAAGTTGCGATGCAATATCTTCACAGGCTTCTGTGCCCTCTGGCATATCTGAGTTATCTTCCCAGTTACGGTCAGCCGATTTAGCATACGTTGCTGCAGGTGTTGCATGGGTAATACGTGCGGTTGAAATAAGACCGGTTGCTTTACCCGCTATTTCAGCAAGCTCTAACGAGGTAACTAGTTCGTTGCCTGTTACCGTGGCACAGTCGCCGCGTTCAATGTCTTCATCTACACCAATTACGCCCACATCGGTTTTAACACCTGATACCATTGCCGTCATTGTGCCTGCAGAATCCGGCGTTTGTGCATCTACGTTGTAAGTTTTAACAAAACCTGAGTACGGCATTTTTTCAAAGCTTAACTGGTAGTCTTCACCTAAACCGCCTTCAAGCTGGCCTGCTAAAATACGTGCAGCTGTTACGGTAGAAATACCCATGCCGTCGCCAACAAATAATATAACGTTTTTCGCTTTGCCAGATTCAGTAACCACTTCGCTATTAGCTTGCTGTGTTGCCGCAAGCTTTGTTTGTGCATCGCCATACCATGCGTTAGTCGTTAGGGTGGCAAGTTGCTCGCTGGTAAGTGACGTAGCAGGTGCATTACACACTAAGTTTGAAGAGGTAACTTCGTCGCTATCTAGCACGCCGTTGCCGTTTGTATCTACCCCAGTTTGGGTTTCTACGCCGCCATTAACACATTGCTCAGAGCCTACTGCAATGGTGTTATCTACCGCGAGAATATTATTTTCGTCTTTGTCGTCGTCACTACAACCTGCTAGCGCGACCATTACTGCTAAAGAAAGTACTGTTAATTTGTTCATGTTAGCCGCCATTATTGCTGAGTTAGTTCAAGAGCTTGATTAATTAAATGAAATACTACGTTTTGCTCAATTACGCCTTGAGCTAGCTGTGCGCCTGGGCCTTTTGCATGCAGCGAAATATCTTCACCGGCATGAGTTTCTGAGCCAAGAGGGACAGTGGTTTCTTGGTGAAAGCCAACATTGGTAGTATCAACGCCACTAAGCTCTACACGTCCAGCAACTGGGCCAGTTGTATATGCTGCATCGGCATCTGTTTCATCAACTAAGTTTCTAAACCCTAAACCATTTGCATAGCCTACTGTGGTGTATGGCATATCGTCGGCAGCAAGGCTTGGTGTGGTTTCACCTACGGCAACTACTTGGCCTAAAATTGGGTTACCGCGTTTAGGGTAGCCAGCAATAGTAAATACGTGGCTGTGATCGGCGGTTACTAAAATAAGGGTTTCTTCTGGGTTGGTATTATCTACCGCAGCTTGCACGGCTTTAGCAAATTCAATGGTGTCGTTAAGTGCGTTGTAGGCATTACCCGCGTGGTGTGCGTGGTCAATACGGCCCGACTCAACAGTTAAGAAAAAGCCGTTTTCGTTTTTACCTAATACATCAATTGCTTTGCTGGTCATTTCGCTAAGCGATGGCTCGCCGGCAATATCGTTTGCGCGGTCTGCTTCGTATTGCATGTGCGATTCGTTAAATAAGCCAAACACTTTAGTGGCATCATCAGCAATGGCATCAAAGCCTGCTTGGTCCATAACATAAGTACCTTGTGGGTATTGTGTTTGCCACTCAGTAACTAGGTTACGCTCATCAGTACGATCGCCCTCTACAGCGCTAAGTGCATCTGCTGAATTAGCTGCTTCATTTTTTGGTAGAAAGTGACGACGTCCGCCACCCATTACAAAATCAAGGCCGTCTACGTCGGTACCTACAAAACGTGCTTCTAGGTTTTTCTCAAAATTAACTAATTGCGAGGCAATGTCTTCACATGCAGTTTCGGTTTCTGGCATGTCTGAGATATCTTCCCAGTTACGGTCTGCCGATTTTGCATAGGTTGCCGCTGGCGTTGCATGGGTAATACGCGCTGTTGAAATAACACCGGTTGCTAGGCCTTTAATTTCAGCAAGTTCTGTTGCTGTTAAAAGCTCATTACCCGATACAGTTGAACACACACCGCGCTCTATATCTTCGTCTACACCAATAACGCCTACATCGGTTTTAACCCCTGAGATCATCGCAGTCATTGTGCCTGCAGAATCTGGTGTTTGTGCATCTACGTTGTATGTTTTTACTTGTGCTGAGTACGGGAACTCTTCAAAGCTTAAATAACCTTCTTCACCTAAATCGCCCGCTCTTTGTCCTTTTAAGATACGTGCTGCGGTAAGGGTAGATACACCCATGCCGTCGCCTACAAACAAAATAACGTTTTTAGCTTTTGTTGTTTGCTGGCTTTGTGCAAGCGCAGTTTTTGTGGCGAGTGTGGTTTGGGCATTTGTATACCAGTCATTGTCTGTTTGGCTTTGTGGTAATACATCGGCATGACTTGCAGCACTTAACATAAACGTTAAGCCAACTGCCGCAGCAACTTTTTTAATTTTCATCCTTTATTATTCCCATTGTGTAGTGGTTATTTTTTGCTTGAAGCGTAAACCTCAAATAAGTAACCGCTGCACTATAGAAAAAAGATGTGACCTCTAAGAGTACTTTTAATTAAAAAACAATGACTAAACCATGACAAAATTAAGACACAAAAAAGCGCAGCGGTTAAACGCTGCGCTTAGCACAATTTTCACAGGGATGTATTTATATAATTAAAAACGCGCCTTAAACGATACACCAAAGTAGCGCTCTGCATCACGCGGAATTTGGTAACGGAAGTTGTCGCCACTGTAGGTGGTTACGTAGCTTTCATCGGTTAAGTTTTTAGCAATAAGCGATACTCTAAATGCATCATCTTTAAACGATAAACCCACACTTGCGTTTAAAATACCGTAATCTGGCAGTAACGCTGCTGGGTTAAACTCGCCTACATTGTTTGGTAGGTCTGAGTATTGCTCGTCGGTGTAAATGTAAGAGCCGTTTATATGAATATTAAAGTCGTGCTCGGTTTCAATAAAGTAATCAGCACTTAGTGAGTATTTTAAATCTGGCGAAAACGGGACATCTAAGCCAGAGCGGTCAGTACATGAGCCTGCTTCTACTTCTGCCGGACAATTAAACTCGTCAATTTCGGCCTGAATGTACGCAATACCACCGGTTAAAGTAAGTGAGTCGGTAGCCGCCCACATAAAGTCAACCTCAGCACCTTGTGTACTTACATCACCAGCATTGGTTAAACGGGTAATACAGGTGCCGTCTGAACAGTCAAAGTTATTGGCTTGAAAGCCTTCAATTTCGGTTCTAAACACGGCAAAGTTAAATACAAAGTCGCGGCTTGCGTATTTGTAGCCTAACTCGTACGCGTCTGACTCTTCTGGCGATATTTCGCGGCTATCGTTATCTGGATTAAAGTTGTAGTACACGTTAAAACCAGGGCCTTTATAGCCTTGCGAGTAAGTACCGTAAACCATTTGGCCATCACCTAGGTCGTATTGCATACCTAAACGACCCGACACGTTGGTTTCTTCTGCACTGCCTGATTCGTCAGTATTTAGTGCTGCTGAGCGTACACCTACACCGGTGCGACCAAATTCGTCATTGCTTACGCGGCGGTGTGTGTACGACACTTCATCGTCGGTATAACGAATACCAAACAGTACACGTAAGTCTTCAGATAAATCGTAAGTACCATCGGCAAAGGCTGCCCAGTTGTTAAACTCGGTGCTCATGTACGCGGTTGCCGATACAATATCGTTAGCATTACAGCTTACACCTAAGCTTTGCGTGTAGCCGTCTAAGTCGGCCAATGCGGCATCAAGCTCTGCACCGGTTAAGTTATTTTGTGCGTAATACGCCATTGCAGCGTCTAGTTGGCCACCGTTATTTTGACAACTCGCGTCACGGGTAAAGTTACGTTGCGAGTCCATGTTCCAGTAAAATAAGCCAGCCACATAGTTAAACGGACCCGCTAGGTTTGAAGTAACTCTAAATTCTTGCGAAAACTGATCCCACTGCTGAGCACCTAAATCGTGTAATTGAAATGGCGCACCAAATACAGGTTCGTTACTGTCGCCAGCAATTGAGGTAAAGTCGCCTTCGCGGTATTCGGTGTTATCCCACGAGCGCTGCGCAGTAAT
This sequence comes from Pseudoalteromonas sp. UBA6610, assembly GCF_002433295.1. Lineage (NCBI taxonomy): Bacteria > Pseudomonadati > Pseudomonadota > Gammaproteobacteria > Alteromonadales > Pseudoalteromonadaceae > Pseudoalteromonas > Pseudoalteromonas sp. UBA6610. The sequence goes on from NZ_DJHW01000029.1 coordinate 13,996, forward strand.
AGAGGTGTATGTGTAGTCGCCAATAGTTTTATCAACCTGTACCGAAAACGCGCTGTGTTCGTCAATAGTGCGCGACTCATAGTCGTGATCAACTTTGCGCTGGTCTAGGTCAATATCGGCCACACCATCAACAATACCGTTGCTGTTAGGGGCTGCGTCTGAATCTGGGTTACGGCCACTTGGCAGGGCTTCTAAATCGGCACAACAGTCGTCGTCGGCGTTATAAAATTCGGCAATAAATTTTACGTTTAAATCATCGCTTGGCTCGTATTTAAATACAGCACGTGCGCCTTCACGGTCGTAACCGTTTACTTTTTCGTTGTTGTAAACGTTATCAATGTAGCCATCAAACTTACCTTTAAACACGGTTAAGCTTGCTGCTAAGTCGTCGGTTAAGCCGCCGCTTACCACGCCTTTAAAGCGGTATTCGTTGTCTTGATAAAACGAGGTTTCTACGCTGCCGGTGGTGTCGTACGAAGGATCTTTGGTTGTAATGTTTACCACACCTGCCGAGGCATTTTTACCAAATAGTGTACCTTGTGGGCCGCGTAGTACTTCAATGCGAGATACATCGTATAAATCGGCAAAGGCTTGACCAGAGCGACCTAGCACCACGCCATCAACTACAGTGGCCACACTTGGCTCAGCGGCAATACTAAACGAAATAGTACCAATACCGCGCACCGTTAGCGCTGAGTTACGGGTTGTGGTGCCTTTTCTAAAGCTCACCGAAGGCACAAGTGACTGTAGGCCTTCCATATTATTAGCAAACGCCGAATCAATCTGGTCGCTATTAAGCACAGACACCGCAAGTGGTACTTCGTTTAGGCTTTGCGTTCGTTTTTGTGAGGTAACAACAATTTTTTCAAACTGGTCGTTATTGTTTTGCTCTGCTTGTTGTTCAGTTTGCTCCTGCTGCGCATGTGCTTGCGTGCTTAGTGCTAAACCCGTTGTCATTGCTAACGTGACTGCCAAGCTTAAGACGGACTTTTTAGCTCTCATGTCATTCTCCAAATTGTGCGTGTGTGCTGTTAAATTACCGCGCTAGCAAGTGTGTGGGTTGCTAAAAAGCGGTGCCAGAGTGTTGTAGTTATTTTCCTTATATCTCTTATGTCTTATATAAGAGATATAAACTTAAACAAACTTATGTTCTATTGCAAACATTATGTGAATAAAATGTGATTTAAAATTTGTATAAAGAATATAACGGCGCATTATGTCGCCTTAGCAACGCCAATATGCGCCAAGCTGCTTGTATAGCGTGTATGCCATCGGCGTACGCTCCACCAGCTAAGCACAAAGGCGCTAGTCCAAACAGCAATTAAGCTTGGTACAAAGTACACGCTGGTGCCACCCACCAATCCAAGCGGAGAAAACAGTATGTACAAGCTTATAATTAAGCTCACTAATACAATCGCGCAAGGCAGTGCGTATTTCCACGGGCTTAGGTTTACCTCGGCTTTGCGGGTAAAGTTCCATGGTGTGGCAAGAGGTTTGTAGTAGCCAATACCTAACATAATGGCCAGCTCAATAAAGAATAATATGGCGTAAATATGGATAAAGTTAATATCTACATCCCACACAAATTTAAGCAAAGTGTAGGCAATAACATGAAAAACAATAGCCACTTTAGCGCCCAGTGCAGGCACTTTGCGAGTAAATAACCCCACGAGCACAATTGTGATGACCGGAATGTTGTAAAATCCGGTAAATACACGAATGATGTGCCATAAACCTTCTGGCGCAAACATCAGTAATGGCGCGGTAATAAACGATAAAACAGCAATTACAATACTGGTAATTTTGGCCACTTTAATGAGCTTTTCGTCGCTTACTTTGTCTTTTTTCATGGGTTTGTATACATCTAAACAAAACAACGTGGCGGCACTATTTAACAACGAATTAAACGAGCTAAATACCGCACCTAATAACACCGCTAAAAAGAACCCAGATAAGTACTGAGGCAGTACATCTTTAACTAAATGTGGGTAAGCTAAATCTATGGTTTGTAAGCTTTCGTGCTTATAAAGGTGATACGCAATTACGCCTGGGATCATCATCATAAAGGGTACTAGCACTTTAAAGTACCCTGAAAACAACACGCCCTTTTGGCCTTCTACTAAGTTTTTAGCGCCTAGTGTACGCTGGATCACGTACTGATTGGTGCCCCAATAAAATAAATTAGCGAGGATCATACCGGTAAAAATGGTGCCAAATGGCACGGGATCGTCACTGCTACCAATGGCGTTAAGCTTTTCGGTATCGGTGTTTACCAGTGTGCTTAGGCCATCGGCAAAGTTGCCATCGCCAAGGGCAATTAGGCCAAGGGTAGGCACTAAAATACCAATAATTAATAACCCAACACCGTTAATGGTATCTGATACTGCAACCGCCTTTAAACCGCCGAATACCGCGTAAATAGCGCCCACAGAGCCCACAATAATAATGGTGACAATTAAGCTTGCTTGATAGCTTAAGTTTAATAAGGTGGGCACATCAAACAGCCTAAGAACGGCAATTGATCCTGAGTACAAAACAGAAGGGATCGTTATAAAACAATACCCTACCATAAATAAGATCACCGTCATGCGGCGTACGGTATCGTCAAAACGATCCCGTAAAAATTCAGGCAAGGTAGAAAACGCGCCGGCTAAATACCGTGGTAAAAAGATCAGCGCCATTATAATGGTTGATATCCCAGCTGTTACTTCCCACGCCATTGAGCTTAGGTTGTAACCATACGCTGAGCCATTAAGGCCAATAAGTTGCTCGGCCGATAAGTTAGTGAGGATCATCGACCCCGCTATAAATGTACCTGTTAAACCACGCCCCGCTAAAAAATAGCCGTCTTGGGTGTTAACTTCCCCTTTGGTTTTTTGGTACGAGATATATCCTACCAGCGCCATAAACGCCAAGCACGATAGCAGTGTCATGGTAATGTTCATACCTTCCATCTTGCGCCCCTTTTAGCTTACTTTACCCGGTAAAAAGTAAGCTAATATCTTTATTATTGTGTGTGTTACGTGTGTTGTGTGTGTTTGCTATTAACCGAGTTTTATTTTGGCCATGCTGTTAGCTGGCTCATGTCTTGCTCTGTGTGTTGAACCTCTGGACCTAACATGAGCGTATCGCCTTTACGAACAAATACGGCCATTTGTGTAAGCTCAAGTGTTTCTTCGTAATACTTGCCGCCTTGGTACGCCTGCCCATCAGGGAATCGCACCCACTCGCCTTGTGGTAAATAAAATTTAACTTTACCGTTTGGTACAACACATGGCACAACAAGGAGTTTTTCGCCGCACATAAATTGCTGATCAAAACTATGTGCCAGTACGTCATCAGGAAACGCCAATGCCATAGCACGCTGAATAGGCAGCCCTGTTTGCTGCGCTTGCTCTGCACATTCTTGTAAGTACGGAATTAACTGATAGCGTAATTTAAGCGCTGCAAATACAGCGTCACTTGCTTGCTCGGTGTATGACCACGGTTCGCGTGGGCCAATACCATGTAAGCGCATATGTGCACTAAATACCGACGCTTGCGCCCAGCGAACATAAAGCTCTGCATCGCGGGTATCTTTGTAAAAACCACCAATGTCGGTTGCAAAAAATGGCCCGCCCGACATGCCCCATGCTAAGCTGCCGCGAATACTCGCCGCTAAACCTTGCCAATCGGCCTGTGGGTCGCCGCCCCATTGTGCTGGGAAGCGTTGGCTACCAGTCCATGCAGATCGGCTAAACAAAAATGGTCCTGTTTTACAGTATTTTTCGGCGGCTTCATAAACGCAGCGGTTGTACAGCATGCTATAAACATTATGCAGTCTAATACCACTGTCGCCACTGTGCGATACCATGTTTTCGTCTTCTAGCTGTTCGCCAAAGTCTGCTTTTATCATATCTACGCCAAGCTCAAATAATGGCTTGTGCGACTCCAACCAGTATTCGTAAGCATCGGGATGAGTAAAATCTAAAATACCCGACTCTGGTAATGGTGTTAGTACTTCGCCAAAGGGGCTTAAATCCCACTCGTATTGATACGCTTTACCTGTGCGTTTGTCTTTTATTAGCCAGCCGTTTTCGGCCGCTTTAGCAAATAATGGGTTGTTTACCGAGATCATTGGGTATTCCCACACACAAATTTTAAAATCCATGGCTTTTAATTCATCAAGCACAGGTTTTGGGTCGGCGTAACGTGTTGGGTCCCATTCAAAGGCAAAGCGGGTGTCGGTGTCTTGCCATGCGCGGCCATCAAGGGTAATTACATCGCACGGCATGTTTTTAGCGCGTACTTCGCGGGCGACACTTAATAGCTCGTCGGCATCTTTGTAGTACGCTTTTGATAAAATAACACCCAAGCTCCACTGCGGTGGCACCGGTGCAAAACCAGTTAGCTCGCAGTAGCGATTAATACTTTGTGCAGGCGTTTGCTCTTGGTATAAAAATACATCTAATGCGTCGTCTTCTACTAAACACACATAAGCACGTTGCGACCAAAGTGCGTAGCCTACGCCATGTGTAACGGGCGCCGGCGTGTGTACAAATAAATTCCAGCCCTCTGGGCTCCACGCGTATGGCGTATTTTTATAAGACTTTTCGGCGTTGACGCCTAGCGCATCGTGGTTGTATGAGCGAATAAGCTGGCCGCGTTTATCAAGCTTGCCCCATTTTTCGCCAAGGCCGTAAACGGCTTCGTCGTAATTAAGCTCTAGGCTTAAAATCCAGCCGTTATCGGTTTTGGCCAGTGGCGGTAAACGGTGCTGGCGCACAAAGTGGCCATCGGTTGCTGATTGCTGTACTAATTTATCGTTTTTATAAAGCTTAAAGTAAAAAGGGTCGCTGTAAAATTCTAAGCGGTACTCACCGGCGGTGGCTGCAAAGCCTTGGTCTAATTTATTAAGTGATAGCGGTAAGTTTGAAGGGGTGGTGGTTAATATTTTAAACGTCTCGTCATGCGTGGAGCCTGCATTTAAACGTAAACCAAACTGGCACATGGTAACGCTAACCTCGCCAAATTGAGTTGGTAAAACTAGCACATGGCCTTGTAATTTAGGCTCTGCAGTTAAGCGTGCTGGCTCTATTGCGTTCCAGTCTGGCTCACGTAATTCAAATGCATTCATGGGAGTTCCTTAACCAATTATTAGTCTTGTATAAGACACAAGTTAAATAATTGTAATCCCCATGTCAATGTAAATAACCCTAAGATGAATTATTTACATCGTTACTTTTAAAATATGCCTGGTGCCGATGTTGCCACCAGCGAAACGCCGCTTAGGCCAAGCAATGCAATTGCTATTATACGAATCCATTTTGCATCAACGTAAGGCGTTAATTTACGAGCAAATTGCGTTACTAATAATACCAGCGGTATGGCCGCTGCAATTAAAAACATAATGTCGAGCTCGGGTAAGGTGCCAAATAAGGCAATACCAACACGGACTAAGCCACCAATGGTAAATACCGCAAGTAAGGTGCTACGAATGGCCTCAATAGACCAAGCTTGTTTATAGCACTGAAACACCAGCGGCGGCCCCGACGTTGAAAACAGCCCGCCCAGCAAGCCACTTACGCCGCCGGCAATTAAAAACGAGCCACGCCCGCTTTGCTTATTTGCTCTATCACGGCCAATTAGCATTAAGCCACAACAAAGCAAAATACTAATACCTAAAATAAAGTTTAAAAACTGCGTTAAATGCGCCGACATATATTCAAGCAATATAAAACCTAACAGCATTAGCGGAATTCCGGTATACAACATAAGTTTAAGCTCAGGCACTTTTACTGTACTGCGATTTTTAACCACCACAGTGGTTGAGTTAACTAAACCCAATAAACTCACTAAAAAGGTGGTGGCAGTGAGCGGTAAAACATCTAGCAACGTAAAGCTTGCAACCACCAGCAACCCAAAGCCAAACCCGCTAAGCGTTTGCATTATGGTGGCAAGGCTTAGGCACAACGCCATAAGCAAGATGAGTTCTAACGAAATACTGAGCACTTTAAATATCCTACGTGTGCGCTATTGTAGTGTAACGATTTGTTTTTAGGCATAATGTAAAAACAAACTACACGGCAATAGTTCACAATTAATTGAGCTTGCGCAAAACTGCGCAAAAAGTTTCACCTATGATATAAATACAGGTGGATTAAATTTAATGGTAAATAACAATGAGTAACTCTATGTTTGATCACAAATTAAGTGGCCCAAGCTTGGCTTTTCAACCACTTTACTTACAAGTGGCTGATTATATTAAACAGCTCATTGTTGAAAGACGCTGGGTACCTGGCGAAGTATTACCGAGCGAGTTTCGCCTTGCTGAAGAGTTTAACGTAAGCCAAGGCACTGTGCGTAAAGCGCTTAATTTATTAACCGACGATAAAATAGTTACTCGCCGCCAAGGTGTTGGTACGTTTGTATCTGAGCATACCGCGCAAGATGCCCTGTTTAGGTTTTTTCCGCTACAGGCCGACGGTAAAGGCGCCGACCTACCTAAAGCCGAGCTATTGTCGGTTGAGCTTTGCCCTGCACCACAAGATGTTATTGATGCGCTGCAACTTAATAAAAAAGACAAAGTCACTAAGCTTGTACGCAGACGCATTCTCGATAACGAATTTTGTATGAGCGAAACTATATATCTACCACAAAGTTTCTTTCCTGATATACATCAAAGTAGTGATATTCCGCACACATTGTATCATTACTACCAAACCAAATTTAACCAAACCGTGCATAAAACCCAAGACAGCATTAAAGCCGTTTTAGCAGATGAAACCGACGCTAAAATGCTCGCTATTAAAGCCGGTGACCCTTTATTGTTGGTATCGCGCATTACCGAATCAATCGAAGGTAAACGCATTGAATACCGGTTAAGTAAATGCCGTAGCGATCATTACCACTACCAAATAGAACTTGATTAATTAACCGCGCTTTAGCCGCGAGTAAGTTATATTAGCGCATACTTATTAAATATTTTTTAAAGGCAGCAAACGCTGCCTTTTTGCTGCCTTTTTGCTGCCTGTAGGTTTTTTAACACCTTTCATTTATTCCCTTGTGGTTAACACAGTGTTGACACTGTTAGATTCGTATAATAACTTATGTCTTATACAAGACCAAAGTCATTATGCAATTTTAACAGGAATTCCCAATGAGTTCATTAAATAACATCCCGCCAGTCGGGTTCGGTTTATGGAAAGTAGCACAAGAAGATTGCGCGCAAACGGTGTACCAAGCTATTAAAGCAGGTTACCGTCATCTTGATTGCGCATCAGACTACGGTAACGAAGAACAAGTAGGCGATGGCATTGCTCAAGCAATAAAAGACGGCCTATGTACCCGCGAAGAGTTATGGGTAACATCAAAACTATGGAATACCTTTCATGCGCCAGAGCATGTAGAGCTTGCCATTGATAAAACCTTGAGCGATTTAAAGCTCGACTACCTCGACTTATACTTAATTCACTTTCCGATTGCGCAAACGTTTGTACCAATCGAAACGCGCTACCCACCAGAGTGGTTTGTAGACCCAGATGCACAAAACCCACAAATGGAGCTGGCAAAAGTGCCGCTACACTTAACGTGGCAAGCAATGGAAGAGCAAGTACATAACAACAAAGCAAAACGCATTGGGGTGTGTAACTACTCAAGCGCGCTTATTCACGATTTAATGACCTACGCCACAATTAAACCCGCCATGCTGCAAATTGAGTCGCACCCTTATTTAACGCAAGAGCGCTTAGTAAGGCTTGCCAAACAGTACGATATTCCGGTTACAGCGTTTTCACCACTGGGTGCGCTTTCGTACCTTGAGCTTGAAATGGCCGATCAAACTGAGTCGGTGCTTGAGCAAAGCGTAGTAAAAGCTGCAGCGCAAAATCATGGCAAAACACCAGCACAAGTTGTACTGCGCTGGGGTGTGCAACGCGGCACCGCCATTATTCCAAAAACCTCTAAATTTGAACGCATGAAAGAAAATCTCGCGCTGTTCGACTTTGAACTAACCGAGCAAGAAATGGCGCAAATTTCTGCGCTTAATAGCAACCGCCGTTTTAACGACCCTGGGCACTTTTGTGAAGCTGCCTTTAACCGTTTTCACCCTATTTACGATTAGGATAATAAAATGCCAGCTACCGAACTTAACTATGCCCAAGTGCCTACTCAATTAACGTTTGATGACTCGGTTTTTCCGTGCATTGTAGTTAATAACAATAACGCCAGCACCGTTGAAGAAGCGGTAGCTTTTATTCGCGCTAACAAAAGCGAGTTGGCTAAAAAACTACGCAGCTCAGGCGCTGTATTGTTTAGAGGCTTTCCTGTTGATAGCGCCGAAACCTTTGATACGTTTTCAGCAGGGTTTGATTACGACAACTTTACGTACCAAGAGTCGCTATCTAACGCGGTACGTATTAATTTTACCGAGCGTGTATTTACCGCTAACGAAGCACCAAAAGATGTTGAAATTTACCTTCATCACGAAATGGCACAAACGCCTATTTCGCCAAGTAAGCTGTTCTTTTTTTGTAAATCGGCAGCTGAGGAAGGCGGCGCGACACCGCTTTGTCGCTCAGATAAATTATTTAGCGCATTAAAGCAGTTTGATAGCCAATTAGCCGATGACTTTGAACAAAAAGGCTTAAAGTACACCACTTACATGCCCGCAGCCGACGATGCGACATCGGGTCAAGGCCGCAGTTGGAAAAGCACCCTAAGTGTTGAAACCAAAGAAGAAGCACACAGCAAACTTACCGAGCTAGGTTACGAGTGGGAATGGCTAGAAGATGGCTCTTTAAAAGCAATTACTCCCGTTTTACCTGCGGTAGTTACACTTGAAAACGGCGTACAGGTTTTTTATAACCAACTTATTGCCGCTTACATGGGCTGGAAAGGCGTTCGCGAAAACCCATCGGTTGCTATTACCTTTGGCGATGGTAGCGCCATTCCTAAACAAGGGCTTGAAAAAATTGTTGAGCTATCAAAAGAATTTACCTTTGATTTAGCATGGCAAGATGGCGATGTAGCCTTAGTGGATAACGAAATGGCTATGCATGGCCGCCGCCCATTTACTGGCGAGCGTAAACGCCAAGTGCTTGTTGCACTGACAGCAGCTAACGCCTAATGCAAAGCTTAACCGGTGCACTAAAGGTAAAAGTTTCCCCGTTATGGCAAGGGGCCAGCATTGCTGCAATGACTGGCCTTGCTGCCTTATTTTTAAGTGAACACTATGGCGCGCCCGCTATGTTGTTTGCTTTATTATTAGGGATGGCGGTGTCGTTTTTATATCAAAGCGACAGCCCGTGCGCTAAAGGCATAGACTTTACCGGTACTACGGTTTTACGCGTAGGCATTGTTTTACTTGGCACTCGTATAGCACTGGGCGATTTAGTTACACTGGGCTGGCAAACTGCGCTAATGTTAGCTGGCGCTATATTTACCACCATCATTTTAGGGGTTGTACTTGCCCGGGTATTTGGTTTGCAAAAACGCTTTGGCGCACTCACCGGTGGCTCAGTCGCTATTTGTGGTGCATCGGCAGCACTGGCTATTTCATCTATTATGCCAAGCAGCGAGCATAAAGAGCGCGATACCTTACTTACCGTAATTGGCGTAACGGCCATGTCGACCATTGCGATGATTTTATACCCTATTGTGGTTAACTACCTTGAATTTGATGCACATAACGCCGGGGTATTTTTAGGTGGCACCATACACGATGTAGCCCAAGTAGTGGGTGCCGGTTATTCGGTATCGCCCGAAACTGGCGATATAGCAACACTTACCAAACTAGTACGCGTGGCTATGCTATTGCCTGTAGTACTTATTATGATGGTGGTTATTAATCGCTCAAATAAAGGTAACCATGGCGAGTTGCCAAAAGTACCGGGGTTTTTAATTGGCTTTGTAATTTTAATGATTATAAACAGCACCTTTAACCTACCCGCTATTGTGCTTGAAACCACAAATGAGCTTTCTCGGTTCTTTTTAATTGCCGCCATAGCCGCCATTGGTATGAAAACAAACCTAGGCAAACTCACCGAGGTAGGCTTAAAACCAATAATTATGATTGTTGCCGAAACCATTTGGATAGCACTGTTAATACTTGGCTTTGTATTGTGTAGCTAAGTTGAGTAGCTAAGCATTAAACCTTGAGCGTATTGAGTGGATTGCCTACAATAGCGCATCACTTTTTAATAAAGATTAAAACCATGACCGATTCAACAAAACCAGCATTACCTGATCAGCTTTCGATTAACCCACGTAGCAAGCATTACGTAGAAGAAGTGTTTGAACACGAAATTGGCGTAAGCTTAAATGGCAAAGAACGCTTTGACGTAGAAGAGTACTGCATTAGCGAAGGTTGGATTAAAATTGCCGCGCCTAAAGCACTAGACCGCCGCGGCCAGCCTTTACTTATGAAAGTAAAAGGCACGGTAGACGTATTTTATAAGTAAGGTTTAGCCTACTTAAATAAGCGGCTCTCTTGCGAGATGTCGCTTTTTTTATGACTGTAAAAAAGCATTGAGCTTTTTTCATGTTAAAGGTGACGAAGTTTCATTATGAATCTAAAAAAATTATGGTTGAATAGCGCCATATTGTTTAGTTGTATAGAAATCCTTTATGAATAAAGTAACTATTTTAGATGGCGGCATGGGACGCGAGCTTAAACGCATTGGCGCGCCATTTACACAGCCACTGTGGAGTGCACAAGCACTAATAGAAGCCCCGCATTTTGTAACGCAGGCTCACCAAGGTTTTATAGATGCAGGCGCTGAAATAATTACCGTTAATAGTTATGCCTGTGTGCCCTTTCATTTAGGTGAAGCGCTATACCAAGCTCAAGGCGCAGCCCTTGCACAGCAAGCGGCCGTTATTGCAAAAGACGTAGCTCAAAACGCTAAACAAAATGTATTAGTAGCAGGCTCATTACCACCCGCCTTTGGCTCTTACCGCCCAGAGCTATTTGAGAGCGAACGCGCTTTTACTATTTTAGATACGTTATATAAAGCGCAAGACGAGCACGTAGATGTATGGATTGGCGAAACCATATCGAGCATTGAAGAAGCGCACGTTATGGCAAATGTACTTAAAGGCTCAAACAAGCCATGTTATTACGCATTTACCTTAAATGATGTGGTAAGCGAGCAAGCGACACTTCGCTCTGGTGAGCTGGTAAGTGACGCTGTAGCGGCTTTGCTTGAACAAAATGTTACTGGTATTTTCTTTAACTGCTCAATACCTGAGGTTATAGAGCAAGCCTTTAGCGATACCAACGCAGTATTAGCTAAACAAAATAAAAGTGTTGTTTTAGGCGCGTTTGCTAATGGCTTTACACCCATCGCAAGCGATTACAAAGCCAACGAAGGCTCGCAGGCGTATCGTGATATTTCACCTGCAGAATACCTAGATTTTGCAAAAACGTGGTACAGCCAAGGCGCAAGCATTATTGGCGGCTGCTGTGGCATAGGCCCTGAGTTTATTGAAGTATTAGTAAACTGGAAACAGGAACTTGAAAGCGCTTAAGCTTTTAGTGCTTTTATAAATATTAGGGCTTAATTGCTGTTGCCTCCCAGCACCCAATCAAGCCCTTGTATCGCTGTAGTAGGAAAAGCGGTTGCATGGCTCGCCCCTTCAACAACAACGCTTTTTAATTCAATATTGTCACTGCTAAGTGCATTAATTTTTTGCGTTAATTGCTTTGCCCCTGCCACCATATTTTGCCCTTCACCAAAGCGTGGCGTTTCCTTTGCTCCCACCGATATATAAACCTTTGTAGGCACTTTAGGCTTATGTGCTTGTAGCGCTAGAATTGCATTGCCATCAAACCAAACCGATGGACTGCCAATTATATAATTGTTAAATAAATCGGGCATCGTAAATAAAATAGTCACGCCAAATAAACCGCCTAAAGAATTACCTATATAAGTTTTTTGTGTACTACTTGCTCGGTAGTTACTTTGTATAAACGGCAGTACAGTATTTTTTAAAAACAGCGCATGGTTTTGCGCGTTACCTGTTTGTTTTTTCCAGCTTTTAGCCTTGTTTGGTGTGTAGTCTCTAACTCGGCTATTAGACCCTTTAGAGCCTTTTTCGTAGCTAATGGCCACTATAATAGCCTGCTGCATTTTTCCGGTATTCATAGGAAACCGTGTAGCACCTGCCACTATAGGAAACGTATACGGTGCATCGGTTAAATAAATAACTGGATATATTTTTTCAGGGTGCTTTTTATATGACTTAGGGAGCTGAATAAAAACAGGATATACCCGATTGGTCATAGGCTCAGTGAGCTCAATAACACTACTTCTAGGGATTTGGTACGGAGTATTTGCGCTTAATTTAAAACACATTAAAGCGCAAAATAACAGCAGGGATTTTAAAACGGTATTCATTATATTCATTAGGGCGTGTTGATCCTTGATGGTTGAATTTGCAGCAGTA
>NZ_DJHW01000055.1:0-48499 GCF_002433295.1 Pseudoalteromonas sp. UBA6610
CACTTGGTTTTTGAATAAAAAGATTAAGAAAACACAGCTGCCTGCTTGACCGGAACTTTCTAATGGGTGACCCCAAGCCTTTTTTTGATAAAAATACAGAAAAACTCTATATTTCCTATAAAGCAGTTTTTAATTTATCTTAACAACTTTGCTCAGAAGTATACATTACTCAAAGAAAAATATAATATTATTAATATCTAATGTTAAACGGATTTAATTATGGAAGAAATTACAGCTTTCTCAGAAAATAAAACCAAAGAAAAATTACAGGTGCGCTTAGATAGCCTGAAAAACCAACAGGTATTATATGGAGAAAAGGTAGAAAGAATTTTTAGAAGAAAAAATTGCACATATATTTTTTTTACCTCAGATGATTCTCCATACGAGGAGGCATTGTACATTACTTTAGTTGATTCAATAGGTCAAGTTATTGAAAGTGTTGAACTGATGAAGCCATATTCGCCAGGGATTTTGAAAGATTTAATAATTAGAAATGATCAAAATATTGAATTTAAATTTTGGGGGGAATCGATAAATAATTTAATTATTGCAGACAAAAAAAAAGTACACTTCTCTCATATAATACCTTCAAATGGTGTTCGTTACTCCAATAAATTATCACCAAGTTATTTAACAATAAAAGATTAAGGTTTCAAACATGGACTCGTTTATTTCTGATAAAGATGTAGAAATTAGTATTAAGCAAATGGAAATAGCTGCGATTAACTTTGGTAGTCGTTTCATAAATGACTCAAAAGTAAGAGCACTATATATGGAACAGACAAAAAAAATGTCCTTGGAATTAGTTAATGCTTATAAGGCTGGAGTCATTACGCCTAAACAGGCAGCTGTAGCTGCAAATGAGATGCGGAATGAAATAATGACTGTTTCTCGCAGTAAAACTAGTGATATTGGTAAAGCTAAAGTAGTTAAGTTAAAGGCAAAAGGTCTGAATTTAGAGACGTTATTAGATAAATATGCAAAAAGCCAGTTCGGTAAAAGTTTCGCTGAGCTTACCGAATCAGAAGCTTCATCAATTTATAAAAAGATAGTTCAAAGTGCAGGGAAGGCAAATCCTAAGGTTAGTGCCAAAGCAAGCAATTTAGGCAAAGCCGGACGAAGTTTATGGGTACTTTCTATATGCATCGCCGTTTATAATATTAGTAGTTCTAATAATAAAATTAAAACTGCAGGGCGTGAAGCAACCAACATTGGGGGAGGTTTCGCTGGGGGCGCTGCTGGGGGCGCGACTGCTGGTATCTGGTTTGGGCCTATTGGTGTAGCTGTAGGTGTTGTAGTTGGAGGTGTTTTAGGCTCTATTATATCTGATCAAGCATATATTGAGCTTGCAGGTCCTGATGGAAAATTTGCAAGAAGTTTTATACCTCGCTTTACTAATGTCTTATCTACTCATGAGAATAAAATGGCAAGTGCTTTAATTACTGAGTGTACGTATGAATTAGATAAGGTAATGGCTGTTTTTTTTGAATTGAATGATAAATATTTCACTGATGTTGATGATATTGCACTAGCTTATGTAGGAATGATTAGAACAGGTAGGTATCCTCTTATTAAGCAAGCTTTATCACTAAATAAAGCTCTAAAAAACTTTCTTATTCAGGTATTGGATAGTGGTTGGACGTCTTCTTCTGAGAAAGAGTGTATAAGGTACCTTCGTCATATCTAGTTACAATGGACTTCTGTAGTGATCAACTAATTTTGGCCACAGTTTTAAAATTTAAAAGTGTTAGAAATTATTTTTAATATTCAACACTATTCAGCCATATCCCAAACGGTATGCAGGCTAAATAAGTTAATAATTGAAGATGATAAGGTCAACTTACAGTTCGAAAAACTTCGAGGTAGTTTGATGTATGAAGTCAAGATTAGAGCCCAAGCCTGACTATACAGGAACTGCATATAACGGGTAAATTAAGGGTATTGCAATTGGTGTCCTTGAGAGCCTAGAAAGTGAAGGTTGAAGCATTGTCAGCAAGTGACCAAATTTCCAATTTAAAACATAGCTCAATCTGTGCTGCGGCGATTGTTGCGAGTGTTTTTAGCTATTCATCATTAGCATTCACTATATTAATAATGTTATGGCCTTACAGCGCAGTAGATGAGCTAGGTCAGCGGGTAATAGGTTTTTTTGTTGGAATATGTATATTGTTTGGTGTACTTTTATCAATTGGTAAATGCTTGGTTCTAAAGATTTATAGCCTGTTAGCTTGTAGTGCTATAATTTCATCCCTTATTTATATAATAGGTATTGTTACCGAGCAGAGAGATGGTTTTTCTTTTAATGGCTTAGAACTTTCTGTTTTATTTATAGTACTTAATTTTATTACTCTTTTTCAAAAGTAAATATTTAAAATTTAGCATTAAAGTAATTAAGAGGCTTAAAAGACTACATCAGCAGCAGTTAGAGTAGCGAAAATTAATTGCATATTATTTAATACCCTATAAAATATTTTAATATCGACAAGGACTGTGGGTAATCTTTATAATAAATTACACATTACTCCTCCCAAAACAATCATATTTCAAGAGGTTATTGTGTCAGTCATTGACAAAATTCAAAGCTTCAGCTGGAAAATCCAGCCCTTTTTTGATCAATTTGGTGCGCACAAAGTACATATATCTCCTGAAGTACTCGGGTGTTTAAAAAATAACGGTGAGCCAATTGGCAATCAATTGATTTTACGTAGTCTTAGCTTCTCAGATGGTAAGCCACGTAGAGATTTTGTTTATACAGACCCCGATGGTAGTTTTAGATTTCCTGAAAAAACGATTCGTTCCGATGAACCCAGCATAACATTCAAAGAAATATTTACTAATCAATACATTACCACGACTATTAATAGAAAAAAATTTATTATTTGGCGAGCGACATTAATAGGAAAAAACCCTATTAATGAATTTAACAGTAAATTAAGTTGCCTTAACGCTGATATTAATAATGAGGCCATTTTATTTAGCTTTTCTAGTAATCGAGAAGAAATGAGCTTAGAGGGGACTTCAATTTGTCGTTGGGATAAAGGTTTTGAAGTTATTGATGTTGATGAACACCTAAATCTTAATAGTGATAAAGTTAAATAAAAATATAAGAGAATAATTATGATGCAAGTTTTAACTCCTTCATTAGCAGCTGGGTTTACTGCAATATCATATTCAACTAACACAACTGATGGTGTCGAGGGCTCCGCTTATTATGGAGCTTTGTCTAGACACTTTGATTTTAATTAGCAAATGTTTTTAATGTTAGGTATTATTCGGCTGTATCAAAAGCTGTTGATAGATTAAATGCATTAATTATTGAAAATAATAAGGTTGAATTACAGTGGGAAGAGCTTCGAGATGGTTTGATGTCTGAAGTCAAGATTTAACCTCATACTGCATACTGACTTTCATAATGGGATAGCCTTATGTTTGAGTTTTATACTACCAATGATAGCTATATTCCTTTTTTTTAGTGGCTTTTATTGCTTGTTATGTTTCTGGTTATATTATCAGAGTTTATAAAAATTTATTTTTATATATTTAAAAAGGAGTGTTAAATGATGCTTAGTGTTTTTTTAATTGCTTCGCTAAGTATTGACTTTCATCTTGCTGGAAAAACTTCTGCGGGCTTAATACTTTGTGAAAATTTAAATAAGAAGGCGACTCTCGAAAAAATAAAAGAATATAGTAAGTTGCATAATGAGCTAAATAGTTATTTAAGCTCTGAGTTAGAGTCAAACTCTGACTTAAGTAATCGATTTTATAGTGCGCAGGTTGATTTTATTAATTCATTTGAAAATGCAGATAAAAGCAAATCTTTAGATGAAAGTTTATTAACTACAGAAAAGTGCCAAATACATATAAATAATGCAAATCAGTTGATAAAAAAGTTTCAGTGAAAATTTTATCTCAGGCTTAACTTAATTCGATTACGAACAATTATAGTATTCGGTAGGGGGCGGCCCTTCTACTTTTGTGATTAAGGAAAAATGCAAAACCTGCCTCTATAACCCCATTTAAAAAGGGCAATATTATTGCTCTATTTTATGCCCTTAAACTTATTTTTATATACTATTGCGCTTCAAAGCTTTGCTCTAGCCCTTCTTTAGTCATCAGGGCCTTTTAAAGTAAACACTAAATGTTTACGCATATCTTTTAAAATCACGCCTTTTTTAAGCATTGCGGCGCTTAAGCGCTTTTGCCATTTTAATAAATCAGGCTCTGCGGCTGCTAAAGCTTGTTCGTTTTCAAACTGAAAACAAAGCAGTAGTGAACTTGGAAATAAGTGATATTCCACATCAAACCAGCACTGCAACATACCAGGGATTTCTTCGCGACCTTGCGCTTCTAGTTTATCGGCAACGTTAAGCACAAGTGCTTGTTGTTTTACTTGCACTGCAGAGAGTTTTTTCATTATTAAAATCCAAATTAGCGGCTAATAGATACAGCCAGAGTGCGGGCATTATACGCAAGCTTGTAGCTATGCAACAACCGTAGGTTGGTTTGAGCGAAGCGAAACCCAACACCCAGCCAATGTAATAGCCACAGCTAAAGTTAAATACAATGTTATTTATTGTAGGCGCTTAGCTTGCTAGCGCGTTGGCCGAAAGCGGGCACTATTTGGTTTTACATGTAGAGGGAGTTTGTTTTAGTTTTTTAAGCAGGAAAACGTACCTAAATTACTATTCCCACACCTAAAATAAAAGCGACACTATTCAGCTAAAAGCTAAAAGCTAAAAGCTAAAAGCTAAAAGCTAAAAGCTAAAAGCTAAAAGCTAAAAGCTAAAAGTGCTCATATAGTAAACACTTTCGCCCTATGCTTTAATATTAAAAAAGGGAGGGCGTTATGCGTAAAAATCTATTTTTATTTAATAAACACGTTGTGGCAACGGTTGCGCTAGGGGCTTTAGCTGCGCCGTTACCTGTATTCAGTAACGAGCCTGGGGTATTAGTCGAGCAGCTATGTGCCAGTTGCCATAGTTTAAACAACCTTGAGCGCAGTGCGGGTTATAGCCAAGCGGATTGGCAAACACTTATAAGTTATATGGTAGATACAGGCGAGGGTACTGCGCTTAGTAAAGATATTAGCGCGTATTTGGCCAAGCATTACCCTGTTAATAATAAGCGCGAGTCAACGGTGGTTAAAGGCGATTTAAAACTAAGCTTTAAATACTGGCAAGTGCCTACGCTTGGGCAACGCGCTCGCGACCCTGTGCAAGGTGAAAACGGGCTTATTTGGTGGGTTGGCCAGTGGGGCAATATTTTAGGTAGGTTAAACCCTAAAACCGGTGAAATGAAAGAGTACACCTTGCCAAGTGGTACGTATGCGCACAGTGTATCGCTTGATAAAAACCAAACCCCTTGGTTTTTAGGTAATAAAAATGGCACGGTTGGGTATTTAAATTTAAAAACCGAAAAATTTAAAGTGTATAAAATGCCTGATAAAAACGCCCGTGACCCGCATACAGGCGTGTTTGATGATGCGGGTATATTTTGGTTTACCCTGCAGCACAGCAACATGATTGGCAGGCTAAACCCTAAAAGCGGTGATATTAAGCTGGCTACTTTACCCACTAAAGGCTCGCGGCCTTATGGTATAAAGCTTGATTCTAGCGGGACGCCTTGGGTGTCGTGTAATGGCAGTAACTGTTTGGTTAAAGTTGATAAAAACACTATGGAGCTTAGCGAAATAAAACTTCCAGGTGTTAAAACACATACTAGGCGCCTTGCTATTACGCCTGATGATATGGTGTTTTATGTAAACTCTGGCATGGGTAAACTTGGCCGCTATAACCCCAAAAACGGTAAAATAACGCAGTGGGATAACCCCAGCGGCGAAAACAGCCACCCGTATGCCATTGAATATGCCGATAATGCTATTTGGTTTAATGAGTCAGCTAAGCGCCCCGAAACACTGGTTAGGTTTGATTTAAAAACTCAAACCATGCAAAGCTGGCAAATTCCGAGTAAAGAAGGGGTTTACTCTGGCTTAATTAGGCACATGCGTATGGGCAATAACGGCTTAATTATTCATCAAACGGCTACTAATCAATTAGCCGAAATTACGTGGTCTAAGTAATTGAGTTTCTTAACGCGTTATATAAAAGCGCTTAGCGTTAGTGCATTTATTTATGTGGTAGGAGTTTTTTACAACGGTTAGCAATATTTACTGTGTAAATGAAAGCAGTAGTTTAGGTTTGTTATTTAACTCATTGATTAATAGTAATAATTTAAGTGGTTTAGGTTTTGCTTAGTAATAGCTGTATTTTTTAAATAAATAAAGGAGTTATTATGAGCACGGTTATTACTGGGTTATTTGAAAGCGCATCACAAGCAACACTGGCTATTTATAGATTAGAAGCATTAGGTATTAATGAAGCTGATATAAGCATTGTAGCCAATGACTCATACGCAAAGGAAGACTTTGCCTTAGACGAGGGAACCAAAGCGGCTGAAGGCGGCATTGTTGGTGCAGCGTCTGGTGGTATTATAGCTGCAATTGTTGGCGGTTTTACTGCCGTAGGTACCGTGGCAACCGGTGGTACAGGTTTATTAGTAGCAGGCCCATTAGTGGCTGCATTTGCAGCGGGCGGTGCAGGTGCTGCCGTTGGCGGAAGTTTAGGCGCTGCTATTGGGGCGTTTATTCCTGAGCACGAAGTTAAATTTTACGAAGACGCCATTGAAAAAGGCTCTATATTAATTGGTGTTAAGTACGACAGCGATAACAAAAGCGCGATTGAAGAAATACTTAAAAATGCAGGCGCGAGTAGTGTGTCTACCGCGTAAAGCTAATTAGTTTAAAGTAATAAAAAAGGTGAAACTTAGTTTCACCTTTTTTATGCTTTTTTACGTTGTACTTGAATAGCTATTGGCTTACTTAGATTTACGTTTGTCGAGCACATAATGTACGGCCATTCTTGCCACGCCTGCACCAATGCCAGATACCACCGCCCATGTAACGGCTTCTTTAAGATCTGTATGCTCGCTTGGCTTGTCTTTTGGGGCGGGCTCGTTGGTTACCTTTTCCCACGATTTTTGTAAACTTTTTCTGGTTAGCATGCCAGCTGATGCGGCGGCTAGGCCTATACCTAGTGTTTTAATTAGTTGCTTGTTACTCATAATTCCCTCGATTGTTTAATAGCGATAGGGTCATCTATAACCCGTTTAATAACACTAGTATATTCAGCAATTAGTATACCGATAGCGCAGCAGGCGTGGTGAGCATGGTTTATTTTAGCGTGTGCATTGGCGCGTATTTTGATTAAACGCGCTGTGCTATTGGCTTAGCGCGGTATTAGTTAATGCACTATTAAGTGTTTAAGCTGTTTTTTTACCCGTTTTGAGCGGTACTTAGCATTAGGCGGGTGGGCGTGTTAAGCCTGTAAAGTTGTCATTTCTTTTGTAAATTTGCACTAGTTTTTGTACAGCGCTTAAGCAAAAACACGCAGTGAATTTTAAGTATGTGTAGTGGTTAATTATCTAGCCTTTTTTATTTTATTTTTAATCAATGCGTTACGTTTAGCGCAGGTGAAATTTTTTGTCTACAGTGAGCTTGGTATAGAGATTGTACCTAATAACTGAGCAGTCGAGTTATTTACAAACCTGATACTACATGAGGAGATCACGATGAATTGTTTACAGTTTGATTCAACCGCTAAAAAAAGCGTAACACGTATTTTTAAACCAGCTTGCGCCATATTATTTACCGCTGCAATGCTACAAAATAGCGCATTGGCGAATGTAGATGTTGATATGCATGCAGTAAGTAAGTCGGGGCAAGGTGAGTTACTTGGCACCGTTACACTGACAGAAAATGAGCACGGGGTGGTATTTACCCCAGCGCTTAAAGGCTTAACGCCTGGGCAGCATGGCTTTCATGTTCATCAATATGCTAGCTGCGAGCCAAAGCAAAAAAACGGTAAAGTTGTACCTGCCGGTGCTGCTGGTGGGCACTTTGATCCTAACAGCGCTAAACACCACGATGAACCGTGGAGTAATGGCCACTTAGGCGATTTACCTGCGTTATTTGTAAATGAGCGCGGCGAAGCTAAATCGCCTGTTTTAGCGCCAAGGCTCAAGCTTGAGCAGCTTAAACAACACGCAGTGATGATCCACAAAGGGGGCGACAATTATGCCGACGAACCCAAGAAATTAGGTGGCGGCGGTAAACGTGTTGCGTGCGGCGTAATTAAGTAATACGGAGATTATTTATGCCTTATCAAAACACAAGCGAGTTACCGGAGTCGGTAAAAAGTAACTTACCTAAACATGCCCAAGAGATATATCAAGAGGCGTTTAATAGCGCGTGGGATACCTACGAGGACCCAAGCGATAGAAAAAACGACGACGACCGCGAAACCACAGCGCATAAAGTAGCTTGGTCTGCGGTTAAAAATAGCTACAGTAAAAATGATAATGGAAATTGGGTTAAGTCGAGTAATTAGTTACTGGTACAAGTAAAAAACCAATGCATAAAAAAGCCGCTACAAAAGTTGTAGCGGCTTTTTTATAGCGCAATTAGGCTACTCGCTTTTGTGTTTGCGGCGTTTATAAAAGGCAAAACCACCCACTACACACGCTAATATAACTGCCATAATAATAGTAAATGCCCACGGCCCAAAATTAGCAATGGCAGGAAGTGCAAGGGCAGTAACAATACCGCCGCCAACCACAGGCTCATAAAGTGGTTGTTTGTAACTAAAGGGGCGAATATGCTCGCTTGGGTTTGAGGTAGCCTGTTTTAGCATTAACAGTCCAACCGCCGTAGTGCCCATAGATTGCCCAAGCTCGCCAATTCCTCTCACTTTCCAATCTTTTGGGAAAAACCACCCACCAAAGAAAAAGTAAATAGCTGCGCTATAGGCAACCCCCACCGCGCCTAAAATTAAAATACTTTGCCAATATTTAGCAAGTACCGATAAGTTAAGTGCACCCAGTGCGGCAATTATTAGTAAATCGAGGGAGAGGTTAGAAAGCAGATTTATTTGATAGTGACTAATTAAGTTACCCATGCCTGATTTATTAAGCACTATTTGCACCACTAAACCCACCATCATCGCAATGGGGAATAAAGGCATGTACTCAAGTATTTTTACCGATGAATCGGCAAAAAGGCTTTTTTCGGCTACTTGTAAGCCACTAAGAATAAGCCAAGCAACAATAACAACCGTGCCTAAAATAGCAAAGTGCAGGCCAAACGGGCGGTCTTTTACCTCTACTTTTTCGTCGTGGCTAATTTCAAGTTCTTGGTCGCCCCCATCGGTGCGATTAGACATAATAGTCCCTAACACGATGGCGCTTATAAGGCCTATTGTTGCTATACCTAACCCCAAGTCCATACCTTTTGCAAAATCGATACTTTCAAAAGTGGATTGCAAGCCAGCTACGGTGCCATGCCCGCCCTGAAATCCCACCGCAATGAGTGCGCCGGCAACTTCGTTGGTATCAAATAAAGGGGCAAGTACTAATAATGCCGTGATCATACCCACCACATATTGGCCTATGGCAATGCTGTAGCCAAAGCTTAAATTGGGTAGGCTTTGGTTTAGCGATTGTTTAATTGTAGGTATTTTTTTACCTAAAAATAAACCTGCAAACACCACTACAATTAAATACCCAGGTAACTCCTTCCATATGCTTGTGACCTTTTCATCTATCCATAAATTAGTGCCTTGGAGCGAAAAATTAATATGCTCACCGAGTAATTGTGGCCCTAATAAAAGAGCTAATACGCCAGCAATTAACGATGAGGGCACAATTAAGCCCCTTAAAAATGTGTACTTAATTAAATTACCTAGCGTTAAAAAAAAGGCCAGTAATAGTAACGACTTAAAAAATATAGCTATATCCATAACTGATTTAACCTATGTTTTATGCTCCTTTAAACTGCTCGCTAATAAAAAGAGCTATACATGTTTGAGTGCTAAATACGCTAAGTAGCAATATATATTCCAGCGATTTTTAAATTTTAAGTGATTGATAATTCTATTTTAAATATTTAATGCTGAATTGAGTGCAACGGCTTTACAGAGTGTTTGTATAATTTTCAAACTAAAGTGTTAGGTAATTACACAGGGAGCGCGCTAAACACTCGTGTGAGTTTCGCTTAAATGTGCGTTACTATTTGGCAAAATTAAGTTTGTTTAAACCCATTGGGATTACGTTGAATTATTTAGCTCACCTTTACTTTGCACAACCAACTGCCGATTCACACTTTGGCAATTTATTAGGTGATTTTGGTGGACGCAGGCACGCAGAATACCTGCCCAATAGCGTTAAAAGTGCACTAGAAAACCATTACTTAGTGGATAAATTTACCGACTCACACCCGTTAGTAAAAACCACTAAACAGTACTTTTCGCCCGAGCGAAAGCGCTTTGCGGGCGTAGCGATTGACGTGCTGTTTGATCACTTTTTAATTAGGCATTGGCAGCAATTTAATAAACACCCTTTATATGATTTTAAACGCAGCAGCTACGCACTTTTAAATGAGCGCATAGCAGTTATGCCACCGCGCATGCAGCACGTTGTAACCAGCATGACTACAAACGATTGGTTTAAAGAATACGAAACGATAGAAGGGGTAGGGCTTGCGCTTGATAACATAGCCAAACGCATTCGTTTTACTAATAACTTTGCAGGTGCTGCTGAGGATATAACGCGTAACTACCATGAATTAGAAGCGGTATTTTTAGCATTTTTCCCTGAGTTAATTGAACATGTTAATGAACATGCCTTAGAAAGGGCGTATTAAAAACAATGCTTAAATGTGTTTAATATTGAACGTGCATTATTACGTGTACTGCTAGTTTATTTTTGTTAAATTTCGCGGCTCTATTATGCCATTTGTATAGCTTAAAGGATTAACTAAATATGGATTTTTCTACGATTTTGGCCACGTTATTAGGCCCGCTTTGGTATTTTATACCGCTGTTTATTTGTATTGGGGTTTTTAAAACACCTTGGTTTAAAGGAGCGATAGGAGAGTGGCAAGTTAATGTGCTAATTAAACTGTTTTTAAATAAGGCAGATTACACGTTAATTAAAAATGTGACGCTGCCTACTTTTGAAAACGGCATCGAAAATGGTACTACGCAAATTGATCATATTATTGTGTCTGAGTTTGGTGTGTTTGTGGTGGAAACTAAAAACATGAAAGGTTGGATTTTTGGTTCAGCAAATCAAAAAATGTGGACACAAAAAATTTTTAAACATTCATCAAAATTTCAAAACCCCCTGCATCAAAACTACAAGCATTTAAAAACACTTGAGTCGTGTTTAGGTATAAACAGTAACGCATTATTTTCGGTTATTATTTTTATTGGCGACAGCACATTTAAAACTAAACTACCTGAAAATGTTAGGTTTGCACGCGGCAGTATTGAGTACATTAAAAGTAAAACCGAGCGAGTACTTAGTGCTAATACTAAAAACGATATAGTAAATACAATTGAAAGCGGAAAATTAAAGCCAAGTTTTAAAACAAATCGCCAACATGTAAGCCATGTAAAAACAATTATTGAACATAAGTAGGCGCCAAAAAAAGAACGCTCAGAAACTCAGATATGCTCACGTTGCGGTGAGAAAATGATACTACGTAAAGCAAAGAAAGGTACTAATATAGGAAATACGTTCTTTGGCTGTAGTGCATTCCCTAAATGTAGAAATAGTGTTGAAATTTAAAAGGAAGTAGATTTTATGCCCGATGTAACGGCACTGTTTTATATAGCTATTATGGCTTTTTATTTATTACACAAAAACGAAGAAGCCAAAATATTAGTTCCCGTTATTGGCTTTGCAGCAATCCCCCTTTTTAGTAACGATTACTGGCAATGGTTTCAGCTCAGTGCGGCATTGAGTGTTGTTGTTATAGTGATAGAAAAAGAGAAGGCAGGGTATACAGGCGGCGGTGCTGTTTCGGCATTTGCTGCATTTTTTATCGGCGCTTTATTAGTTAGTATTCTTATACACGCGACTTCGTCTGCGGTTACTAGTTTAAACTCTACAAACTTTAATTTTAAACATCCACTAAGTTACGCGTGGCCTAGGGAGGTTGTAATTTTATATGCGTCTGCGTTTATAACTGCATTGCTTGGGATATTGTTTAACGTTCGTATGCTTGTAGCTTTTTATGGCGCAGTAATTATTGCGTGTTTACTTGCTGTTTTACCTCACTTTTGTGGCTCTTTTTTATATGGCTTAGCATTAAGTGTAATTATTATTGTAGTTACTTTTGCCGTGGCATTTATTAAACAGGCACAAGAAGAAGCACGCTTTATATTTGCTTATATTGGTGCAGGGTTAATACAAGTGAGCTGTTTGGTTAAGTACTTTAGTTAACTATTTTTTGAACGACTGCTCAAGTTGTGGTTTAATTGTAGCTACTACTTTTAGGAGCGTTTTATGATCAAATTTTATTTTCACCATACACCTAACCCAATGAAGGTTGCTTTGTTTTTAGAAGAAACAGGGCTGCCGTTTGAACTTGTGCCACTTGATACCTTAAAAGGTGAGCAACACACATCTGAGTTTAAAGCCATCAATCCTAACGCAAAAGCACCTGCCATTGTTGATGGTGAAACTCGTGTGTTTGATTCGAACGCTATATTAATGTACCTAAGTGAAAAACACGGTAAGTTAGCAGGTAAGCCAGAGAATCGCGCCGAAATGCTTTCATGGTTAATGTTTATAGCATCTGGCCTTGGGCCGTATTCGGGGCAAAGCGTACACTTTAGACACATGGCGCCTGAAGGGCTTGATTACGCCGTTAACCGCTACTTGCGTGAGGCGCAGCGCCATTACGAAGTGCTTGATGCACACCTTGAAGGTCGCGACTTTATAGTGGGTGATGAATACACTATTGCTGATGTATCTGCTTGGGGTTGGATTGATAAAGCGCCAGTAGTACTTGGTGAAGAAGGCCTAGCGCCATACCCTAATTTAAAACGTTGGTTTGAAAGCATTGATAGCCGCCCAGCGGTTGCGCGTGCACGCAAAATTGGCACCGATGTCGCCTTTAAAAAAGAGTTTGATGAAGAAGCCAAACGTGCGTTTTTCCCATCTAACTACCCGAAGAGCTAACGCTTAAAAAGTAAAAAAGGGCAATTAATATTGCCCTTTTTTTATGTATATTAATTACTTAGCTTTATTATAATGCCACTAAGCTTTGCGTGAGCATTGCTTTAATTTGTTTAACTATGTTGGCTTCTGTTTCGGGTTCAAATTGTTGAATACGCGGGGTATGGATATGCCCAGTAGGAATGCTCGAATTTAGCGCGTCACGCAGTCGAATACTACGATACGATATTTCGTTAGACAAATAACCACCCCCGCCGCCATTTACTGCAACACTGTTTTTAAGCGCGCCGTACGAGCCCGCTTTAAAGGTTTTATCGAGTGTAGTTACTTCGCGGTTGTCGATTACTTTATATGGGCCTTTGGCGTTTTGCATGGCGCTTACTGGTAGGCTAAATTTTACAAACTCATTACCAGGTAGTGGGCGGCCATTTAGCTTGGGAATAACAGGGCTTGTTTGCGTACCACCGTAGACAATATTGGCGTTATCTGGCGCGGTTACGCTGCGGCGTTTACCAGGAAAGTGCTCTAAATCAAACTCGGTTCTGCCCATGCTAACCGTTACAACCATGTCGACGTTGTTAAGTGCGTAGTAGGGGGCAAGGAGTGATTCTATTATACCTTGGTCAAAGTCTTCGTAGCGTACTGGTACCATAACCGTGTTAATTTCGGCGCTAACGCCATTGTAATTAATAACTTGGCCGTCGAGTAACAATGCGGCGACCCCAGATGGGTTACTTTGGTTGATATTTTTGTCGAGTAAAAAAGGGTCAAATCCGGTAAGTATAATTTTTTTATCACTGCCTGATGAAAAAGCTAAATCGGTGCGGCCTCGGCTGCCCTCTTCAAGCATGCTTAGCAGCGTATTAATTTGCGCGTCAGATAGCTCAACGTTAGCTTCGGTTGTACGTATTACTTTGCTTGAAAGCAAGCGCGCCCAGTAAAGTGCTCGGTCGTCGTAATTGTTAGTTTTAATAATGCGTTGCTTAGCGCTTTCCCACAGCTCAAAACTATAGGTTTGAATGAGCTGCTTTGCCTCTTTAAAGTTATTGAGCGCTTTAAACTGTTGCTCAAAGGTGGTTACTTCTTTATTAAAGGCGTTTAACACAGTGGGCATAGCTGTTTGTGCTTTGCTGATGCGTTGTTCTTCAACGGTGAGTGGATTACTTAAAGCTGCGAATGAAGAGGCCATTAAGCTGGTTGCTAGTAATACTTTGATCATGATACTCCTAATTAAGCCGTTGTTATTTGAGTAACTTACTATCCTACTATTAAACAGTGAGGGCAATTATTTAAAGTTGAATTAACTGATATCTGGTACGGATGGAATGTTACATTATTACATTTTTATGAATTTAGCAAAGCGCCGCACTTCTAGCGAGTTATTTCCTTTACTATAGATTTAATAAAAAACACGGGAATAAAATAATGGTTTCTAGAAGAGAGTTTTTATTTAGTGCAGGCTCGCTTGCCTTTATTGGCTTATCGCGCAGCGCAATGGGTAACGTTGCTTTACCTGAAGTAACAACAAAGTTACCTGCTTATGGCCCATTAATAGCCGACCCTCAGGCCTTATTAGATTTACCTAAAGGCTTTAGTTATCGGGTTATATCGGCACTTGGCGATAAAATGGATGATGGTTTAGACGTACCCGACCGTGCCGATGGCATGGGTTGTATTGCATTAGATAACGAACGCGTAGCCCTTATACGTAACCATGAGTTACAACCTAAACACATTAATAAAGCATCTGATTTAATTAGTAATCACAAAACCCCTTTAGCCTATGATTCATTTAAAAATGGTGTAGCTTTGCCTGGGGGCACTAGCCATATAATTTATAACTTAAAAGAGCAAAAACGAGAGCAAGAGTATTTATCGCTGTGTGGCACAATAAGAAACTGCTCAGGCGGTGTAACGCCGTGGGGCAGTTGGCTAACCTGCGAAGAAACCGTTATGGATAAAAGCGATGGCTTGTCTCAATCTCACGGCTACATTTTTGAAATACCAGCCAGCGCCAAAGGCTTAATTAAGCCAGAGCCATTATATGATATGGGCCGCTTTAATCATGAAGCCGCCGCAATAGACCCACAAACTGGTATTGTTTATTTAACTGAAGATAGAGGCGATAGTTTGTTTTATCGGTTTATTCCTCATCATCGCGATAAGTTAAATAAAGGCGGCACATTGCAAGCGATGGTAATTAAAAACCAGCCTCAGTTTGATAGCCGAAATTGGGATTCACCGGCCATGCCACTACACAGCGACCTTTTAGTTGAATGGATAACGCTCACAAACCCTAAAAGCCCAAATGATGACCTACGTAAGCAAGGTTATAAAAAAGGTGCAGCCTTATTTGCACGAGGAGAGGGAATACATTGGGGTAAAAATGAGCTTTATTTTTGCTGTACTAATGGGGGCAAAAAGCAGTTAGGTCAGGTAATGAAGTACACACCTTCAAAAAACGAAGGCACTGAGTTAGAGCAAAATGAGCCTAGTAAAATACAACTATTTGTAGAAAGTACAAACGAGTCGTTATACAACTTTGGTGATAATTTAACGGTAGCACCTAACGGGCATTTAATTGTATGTGAGGATCAATACACAGATACGGTGAATAACCATTTACGCGGGGTAACACCTAAAGGAGAGGTGTATAACTTTGCTAAATTGCATGCGCAAACAGAGCTTGCTGGGGCGTGTTTTTCACCTGACGGGCAAACCTTGTTTGTAAACGTATACATGCCAACTAAAACGTTGGCTATTACTGGTCCTTGGGATAGTTTTAAGCTTTAAAGTGATAAAAAATACAAACGCTTAGCATGCCTATACTAGGCGTTTGTATTTTAACAATCCTTGTAGGTTTACCAAATCCGTTAGCAAGCTTTAATCATCCTTGGTGCATTTACTACATCCTTTATGTAATAAGCAACGGGTCCTTGTAGTTTGCACTTCATCCTGTACCTACTTATGTAACGTATCCTTGTATCTTTATTAGTCCTTTAACTCTTATTAACATTCCTTGTATGGCAAAGTGGGTAATAAATTAATGATTTAGTTTACCTGCAGAGGATTCAATGTGTGCACGTACAAACCATTGAAACTGCTCTAAGTCACCTAGCTGGCTGGTGATCATATCCTCTGATACTGGGTCTAATTCAGACAGCGTGCCAATGGCTTTGCGGTGGTCGGCGTTTACGCCACTGTATACTTTGTCCAATGCACCTAAATGTTCTACTACAAAGGCTTTACCTAATGAGTATTCTTCCCATGTGCGGCGATCTACAATTGACTTAGGTGTACCTTGTGGCGTACCGCCTAATGTAGCAATACGCTCTGCGATGGTGTCGGTCATTTCGCGAATAGCATCGACTTGTGGGTCTAACATTTCATGCACACCAATAAAGCTTGGGCCTACTACATTCCAGTGAATATGCTTTAAAGTAAGTTGTAAGTCTAAAAGCGCTACGAGTCGGTTATCGAGTGTTTCAATTGTTTTTTTTGCTGATTCGTTATCCATACCTGGGGCTGTAAATTCAATTGGGTGTTGTGAGTTACTCATAATGTCTCCCGTTGTGTAATTTGTTGTATGTAGCCATTGCTACCATTTAACTTGCAATACATGAAGCAAAGCCTATGCCTACCAAGTTTATTCATTTAAGTTGTTGATATTTAATGCTTTATTTTTACTTGGGAACGTAGGGTTAAAAAAGGAGAGACGTAGAATATGAATTTTATGCACTTATTTTTGTAAATTGTGCACAGTAGTAAAAAAGCTGTGGCTGTTTATCGATTGAGTTGAAATTTGTTTATGCTCAATGAGGCGTAGTCTGTGTAATACATCTACCTAAAGTACCTAGCCTTACAATTCACGCCGTTATTAAATTGCCTTTAAAGCTCACCTTAATATTACACGCGCTACAACCTCTAAATAAAACCCAGTAAATAAGCTAAGCAAGGGTATACAAAATATAAAGGCGCTTATTTATTACCTGCGTAATGATTAATTCAGGTGTTTTATAAAGGGCTAACGCTGCTCTTTTAAAGCCGCGCTACTAGGCTTTACTGCTTAGATTTTAAAAATCAGCCTTTGTGCTTATTTAATCTCTTTAGTTGGTGAATGCTCACTGATATACTCCCGCCGCATTTTAATTGGGGTTATGTAAATAAATCATGAATTTTTTAAAAACACTGTTTACAACATCTATACTGCTTTTGTCTCACTCAGCACTAGCAGAAAATTGGAGCGTCACACAGCTTCACACAAATTTTGGCGATGCCTTAAATCCCTTTACCGGGGAGTCGTCATTTACACGCACCTACACCATAGAGCATGCCTCAGAGCATGACTTAGGTGATAACTACTTTTTTATCGACTTTTTAAACGACAGCCTTAGTGATGGTTTTCAAGATACGGGTATATATGGCGAGTGGTACACAACACTTAGCTTATCAAAAGCCTTTGATACCTCTGTGCGTTATGGTGCAATAAAAGACACAGGTTTAGTGTTTGGTATAAACGCCGGTGAAGAGGGGTTAATGAAATATACCCCAGGCATAAAGCTCAGCTGGGATGCCCCAGGCTTTGATTTTTTAACAACCACTTTTGCAGGTTACATTGATGCCAACGGCGGTGTGCAAAAAGATCAGCTAGCCAAGCAAGACAACAGCATTTTTATAGACCTTGCATGGGGTGCACCTTTTACACTAGCTAGCCAAGCATTTTATTTTACCGGCCACGTAGAATATATTTCTGGGCGTGATGACGAACTAGGCAATAAAGTTAATGAGTGGCTGCTTGCTCAACCCGCTGTGCATTGGGATGTAGGGCAAAACTTTAATTTAAACCCGCAGCAGTTAATGGTAGGGGTAGAGTGGCGCTATTGGTACAACAAGTTAGGGACTAATAAAATAGAAAATCAGCCCTTTTTACATGCTATTTGGGTATTTTAAGCAAAGCTTGCTTTGCTAGGTTGATAAAAAAATAGCGCCTTTTGGCGCTATTTTTAGTCAGTGTGGTTGGAACTTTAAATGGTTGGTTGCTACTCGTAACCACGAGGTTTTTTGGTTTTAATAACTGCAATATAAGCATGCCAACTGGCGTAACTAAGCAAAGGCATAATTACAATAAAGCCCGTGGCGCCGGTAGCAAAACCAACAGCTACCAATAAAAATATACAAATTGACCATACCACCATAGCGGCAAAGTTAGTTTTTACAGCGTTCATAGAGCTTATTACAGCGGTCATAATATCTACTCGGCGCTCCATCATTATTTGTGGAGCAAAAGCAGAAAGCGAAAATACAGTCACCAGTAATACCCCTCCTATTATGCTGCCTAACGTTAAAAACGCCGATAACTCTTCAAAGGTGGGATTGGCGTGGCTAGGATATAAAGCATGCACAAGCGCGGCTAAACGCATCCAAGCAATCATGATAACCATTAGCATTATTGCAAAGCCCCATTCGCCTACTGGGTTTCTAAACATCGACTTTATAGAGTGGCTAAGTGTGGGTTTATGACCTTTTTCAAGCTCCCATGCTACATCGTAAAGGCCTGCCGCAAAGGCTGGGCCTATTAATGCAAACGCCACGGTTGCAGGCAGTATTACTAAATATGTACCTGTAAACATTGCCCAGTAAACAATAGCAACAGGAATAAGGGTAAATATTACCCCGTAAATAAGGCTCAATATGGGCGCACGGGTCATGTCTTTAAATGCCAGTGCTAGCCAGTGAAAAGCCGCAAATGTGTTTACCTTATTGCATTCAATGCAGCGGGCAAATTCAGAGTGTTTATTAATCGTATTTGTTGTTGGCATAACAACGCTCCTTAACAAGGTGTCTCTTAAAGGTTTAGAACACATTGGCTTTATTTACAAATGTAAGGGCTGAGTAAAATTAGAGATTGAATAATTAAAGAGAAATTTTTAATTATTGGGTATCAATAACTTAATTTTTTTGTTTATAGGTAAAACTATACGAATGAAAATCTTGAATTGTTCACTAAGTAGTCGGTTTATTTTGTGTCATGCCTAAATTAAAGAATTATTGTAGCCCAAGTAGGTAGGCTACAACCGTAAACAATAATAAGTTAGATCATTTCAGCGTCGATGTGACGTATTAAGTTTGTGACCCAATTTACGTACTGACGGTGAATTTTTTTGCCATTGTAATTAAGGTTTTTAGAGCTAACGTAACTAACACTATAAGCAGTTTCATCGAAGTTAATTGCAACTGTTAGTTGGTGAGTTCTAATGTTCAAAACACCATTAATTACTCCTGCAGATGCAGGTGTACACTCCCACCCTAGTTTTATACAGGCTTTAACTATCCCTTTTTCGATCTGTTGAAGATCGCTATTCGTTGAAGAAATTTTTGGAATTGGATGGTCCTCAAAATTTTTAACTGGGACAGTTGTTGTGCAGCCTACAAAGAAGGTGAGTGCGGAGGCCATAAGTAGAAGGGAATGTTTTTTCATAATAGTCCTTTTTAATATTTAGCGAGCAGTAACCTAACTGCTACACGAGATTTACAGGTGCAATTATCGGTAAATTTACTTTTTAAAACCAGAGGTAATTTGTATTAAAGGATTATTTAAATTTAAAACGTAATAGAGCTGCTTTATATAAAATTACAATATAAAACTCGTAGGCAAGTTAATAAAAAGTTAATATAAAGTCTTTAATGTGCTTTTGTATTTACAACCAGTCTAACAGGGACAATAAAATGGACGAGATAATAAATAATATTGATGTAAATCAGTATTTGCCGGCAGCAGTAATGTGGGCAACAAATATTCTAATGGCAATTGTTATATTACTAATAGGCTTATGGCTTGCGGGTAAAGTGCGTAATATGATTATTAGTTTATGCCATAAATACACTCACTTTGATGACACGCTGTTTCGCTTTTTAGGCAGTATGGCGCGCTATGTTATTTTAGCGTTTGTATTTATTGCCGTGTTAAACCGCTTTGGTGTGCAAACAGCTTCAATAATTGCGCTATTAGGTGCGGCAGGTTTAGCTATTGGGTTAGCGCTGCAAGGTGCTATGTCTAACTTAGCTGCAGGTGTAATGTTACTTATATTTAGACCTTACAAAGTAAACGACTTTATTGAAGCCGCAGGGCGCTTTGGTAAAGTTACCGAGGTTGATATGTTTACAACTATTTTGCAAACGTTCGATAATCAGCAAGTTATTATCCCAAATAGCCAAATTTGGGGAGCGCAAATTATTAATCACTCGCATCATCCTATTCGCGGCGTAGATATGCACTTTGGTGTGGCATACGATGAAAACACCGACGCTGTTCGCAAAGTTATTGATAGCGTGCTCGAGGCTCATCCACACATACTAAAAGACCCAGCTCCTTTTGTTGAAGTAGAAACACTAAACAACAGCTCGGTAGACTTTTTAGTAAGACCTTTTTGTAAAGGCGAGCACTACTTCGAAATTTTATACACGGTGCCAGAGCTGATTAAAAAAGCCCTTGATGAAAACAATATCGAAATTCCATTCCCACATCGTAAAGTTATTTTAGTTAACGAGAATAAAGATTAAGGCTTAAACCTAAGAGCACTTTTTAAGTGCTCTTTTTTTGTCTGAAAAAGTTACACGCCTGTGTAATTTTTTCTTTTATAAATTACCTCAAATACTACTTTTTTGTCTGTACAGCCCTTTTTTTACTAGGTTGGATGGCTGGTCTTTATTTTGCATTTGCATAGTCGCTTTTAGTTTTAAAGCTCATAAAAACTATCGACCCATTAAATCAAATTGTATGAAGGACTAAACATGGCTGAATCATTTAAATACTCAGGCAATAAAGGGCATGGTGGCGAATTACATCAAAAGGCTTCTGATGAATACCCAACGATGACCACCGCGCAAGGGTGCCCTGTTAGCGACGATCAAAACTCATTACGTGCAGGCAAGCGCGGCCCAGGTTTATTAGAAGATCATGTAATGCGCGAAAAGCTGTTTCACTTTGATCACGAACGCATTCCAGAGCGTGTGGTACATGCCAGAGGCTACGGTGCTCATGGTTATTTTGAAACCTACGACACGCTTGAAGATTTAACCTGTGCTGATATTTTTCAGCGCAAAGGTGAAAAAACACCGGTATTTGCACGGTTCTCAACTGTGGCAGGGAATAAAGGGTCTCCCGATTTAGCACGTGATGTTCGCGGGTTTGCTGTTAAATTTTACACCCAAGAAGGAAACTGGGATTTAGTGGGTAACAACATACCTGTATTTTTTATTCAGGATGCGATGAAGTTTCCTGATTTAATTCACTCAGCTAAGGCTGAACCAGACCGTGGTTTTCCACAAGCGCAAACCGCGCACGATAACTTTTGGGACTTTGTGAGCTTATCGCCTGAGTCAATTCATATGATTATGTGGGCCATGTCAGATAGAGCCATACCGCGCTCTTTACGCTTTATGGAAGGCTTTGGTGTTCATACCTTTAAATTTATTAATGCAAATGGCGATGAAAAATTTGTTAAGTTTCATTGGAAACCAAAAGCCGGTATGCAGTCAGTAGTGTGGAACGAAGCACTTAAACTTAATGGTGCAGACCCTGATTTTCATCGCAGAGACATGTGGGAATCTATTGGTAAAGGCGACTTCCCAGAGTGGGAGCTAGGTGTACAAGTGTTTGATCAGCAATTTGCTGATGAATTTGAATTTGATGTTTTTGATGCCACCAAGCTTATACCTGAAGAGCAAGTACCCTTAAAAATTGTGGGCCGCATGGTGCTTGACCGTGTAGTTGATAACTTTTTTGCAGAAACAGAGCAAGTTGCTTTTTGTACTCAGAACATTGTACCTGGGCTTGATTTTACACCCGACCCATTACTGCAAGGGCGTAACTTTTCGTATTTAGATACTCAAACCAAACGCTTAGGCGGTCCTAACTTTACGCATATTCCGGTTAATGCGCCTAAATGCCCAATGCGTCATTTTCAACAAGATGGCCACATGGCAATGCATAACCCTAAAGGGCGTGCTAACTACGAGCCAAACTCGTGGAGCGGCGATGAGCATAACCCCCGTGAATGCCCAGTGCATGGCTTTAAAAGCTCAAGCGAGCCAGAAGTAAGCGGTGGAGATAAGCTGCGTTATCGCTCAGAAACATTTAGCGATCACTACAGCCAAGCGCGCCAATTTTACTTAAGCCAAACAGAAGTAGAGCAAGCGCACATTCAATATGCGTTTGTATTTGAGCTTTCAAAAGTAGAGCACGTGCCGATTCGCGAGCGTGTGGTTTCGCACTTATTAAATGTAGATAACACATTAGCGCAAGAAGTTGCAAAAGGCCTGCGCCTGCAAGATATGCCAGAGCCGGCTGAAGCTGCTATGCCAACGCGTAACGATTTACCTGTATCGGATGCGCTAAGTATTTTAAAAAATGCGCCAGATACCTTTAAAGGTCGTAAGTTAGGTATTTTAGTGAGCGATGGCTTTGATGCTGATATTTTTAATTCGGTTACAAATGCCTTAGACGCTGAAGGTGCTAACTACGAAATTGTTGCCGCACAAGTAGGGGGTGCATGTTGTAGTAAAGGTAAGCATGTAGCAGCGGATCAAGTAATTAATGGCGGCCCTTCGGTGCTTTACGATGCGGTGATGGTACTTGCAACGCAAGAGGGCGCTAAGAAGCTTGCTGGTATTCCTGAGGCAAAAGACTTTGTGAGCGATGCGTTCGCGCACATGAAATACATAGGCTACACAAAAGATGCCATGGCATTATTTGAAGCCGCAGGGCTTGATGGTAAAGCCGACGATGGTTGGATAGATTTAAACATGCACTCTGCAGATAAATTTATTGAAACATTGCGCAATTTAAGATTTTGGCAGCGTTAGAACAAAACGCTTTAGCAAATAAAAACCACACCCAGTAAAGGGTGTGGTTTTTTTATGGCTAACTGGTTATGGTATTAACTCTAAACAGTAACTAATTGGATTTATTATGAAGCTTAAAGGCGCTTGTCACTGTGGCAAAGTAACGTTTAGTGTGAGCTCTAAACACCCTTATCCTTATAACTTATGTTACTGCTCTATTTGTCGTAAAACGGCCGGCAGTGGCGGGTTTGTTATAAATTTGAGCGCACAATACAGCACGCTTGAGGTTACAGGGCGTGAACATATTACTGTTTATCATGCCAAAGTGGGTGATAAAACCAGCCCCGCTGAGCGCCATTTTTGTAAGCACTGCAGCAGTAACTTGTGGTTATATGATTCGCGATGGCCTGAGCAAGTTCATCCCTTTGCTGGGGCAATAGACAGCGAATTACCCATACCGCCAGAGCGCACCCACTTAATGCTTGCCAGTAAGGCTAATTGGGTTACCCCGCATATCCAAAAGAATGATAAACAGTTTGATGAATACCCCGATGAAAGCATTGCAGCGTGGCACCAACGCTTAAACTTAGAGCAATAATACGCTGGCTAAAGTGCGCTGCATCGTACTTAAAAGGGCATACCCCCAGTTAATGGGGTAAAATTTTAATGATTAACAGTGCACTGTGAGGCGTTACTTTGTGTACAGTAATGAAAGTCGGTGTAGTAGTGAGATTGCGCAGGCTTTTTATTATATAAAATGTAGTCGTGCATTAGCTTGGTGCTCAAGCGGCCCATTTCAAAAGGGTTTTGCCCTATGTTAGCCGAAGAGAGGCCCCTGCTTAACACATTGAGCTGTATTTCTTCTGTATCGGCAGAAACAATAATAATGTCTTTATCGGCAATACGTTGCTTAAAAGGCGCTAAGGCATTTACGTAATGAGGGTTAAATTGTGCAAACCCCGCCACAGCTAAAAAAATGGGTGGGTTGTCCATTTTTAATAAATGCATTAACTGCTTTAGTGACTCTTCGCGCTTACCTAAACTAAATAAGGGGCAGCGACTATGTTCGCGCCAGCCGTTTTTACCTGATAGGTGCGCTGTCGCTTGATCAGACAGCGCGTACCTAACCCCAGCAATACGCTTGTTTAAATTAGGGGTTGTATGGTGCCCCGACTGCATGCAAAGCGTATTATTTGCTTTGTTGGTCAGTTTTTTTACTTGCTCGCCTAAGGCAACGCCAAAGTCGAAGTTGTTACTGCCAACGTAGGCTAGGCGGTACTGTTGGTGTTTTTCAAGCAGATCAGAATCAAACGTTATAACAGGAATGTTTTTACTTTTAAGCGCCATTAATGAACGAGTGACCAAATGCTGAGAATCGGTTGTTGCTACAATTAACCCATCTATTTTTTGATCAACTAACCTATTAATGACCATAGATTGGCTACGAATGTCTTGAAAGTCTTTTGGTCCATCGTACTTGCATTCTATTTCTGGGTGCTCACTACTAAAGTGCAAGCAGCCTTTAAAGGCTTGCTGATAAAAGGAGTCGTTTTTTGTTTTACCTACAATGGCAATCACAACTTTAGCCACGCTTTGGTGGGCAAATAAAGCACACCAGCTTAAAACTAAATACTTCAGAACTTTATACTTTTTAGCGGCTAGGCTAATTTTAGCTAACATTATAAAAGTCCTAAGCAAGTAAAAGTAAGATATATATTACAGCTAGTATAGTTATTGACCACAAATTGGCTAATTTATTTATAGTAACTTAAATGAGTTAACACGTTGAAAGAAGTGTTTTTAACCTATAGGCTAAATGCATACACCCATAAAAAATAATGGAGAGCGTTATGACTGTTTCAGCAATTCCCAAAGGGTTTAGTTCGGTAACACCGTACTTAATTATAGAAGGTGCTCAGCAAGCTATTTGTTTTTATCGTGATGCATTTAATGCGCAGTTAGTAATGCAAATGCCGCTGCCAGAGGGCGGTATAGCCCATGCTGAAATTATAATTGGCGACTCGCATATTATGATTTCGGACTCATGCCCGGATGAGTCATTTAAAAGCCCCAATGCACTTGGTGGCACACCGGTTAGTTTAATGCTTTACGTAGAGGATGTAGACAGCGTATTTAAAAAGGCAATTGAACTTGGCGCTATAGAAGTACGCCCAGTGCACGACCAGTTTTATGGTGATAGAGCCGGCACCCTACAAGACCCATTCGGGCATATTTGGACCATAGGCACCCATAAAGAAGATTTAAGTGAGCAAGAAATTAACCAAAGAATGGCCGACTTAATGTCAAAAGAGCAAGATGCATAAAGCAGCTTGCCCTGCGTTTGAGCTAAATTGTTTACCCTAAATTTATCGCTAAATATTTTATTTCGTCACCGTTTATTTGCGGTAAAAAATAAATATCTTGGTACTTAAAATATTGTTGATCGTTAATCGTGACAGCCTCTGCTGAAATAGGGAGGGTGTCGTAGGTTTGCCCTAAATCATAATTTTTAGCACTGCCTACCTTAATAGCCTGATTAACCACTATTTTAGGCTCATCAACTACTCTATAACCATTATTATCTGCCACGTAATATACATTTTGGTAGGTATAGTAAGTGGTATTATGGCGTTTAAAGTGTGAATAATGCCTTGGTAGTGAGCGTATTCTTAAGCCTCTTGGTGGCTTAACTACGTGGTAGCCTCTTTTTGCTTTTCTGTAGTAAATACCATCACTAAATGTAAACGTAATGCCATTAAATCTGATTGAAGCACTATTGCGCGGTAAATGATTAAAATAATGCCCAGGCCGGTAGGTCACTACGTTGTGGCGATTATGTTTAAAATAATTACGAGTGCGTTGCTGCTGTTTGTAATGGGCAACTTTGCGCTTTTGCTCTTTGCGGTGCTCGCGTTTGGCTTGTTTGCGCTCTTTACGGTCGTTTTTTTTATATTCTATACGCTGTTTTTTGTCATCGCGGCGCTCATCTCGTTTGTATTCGATGCGTTTTGCGCGCTCATTATTAAAACTTTTTGCGTTTTCTCGCTCATTGGGTGCTGCATATGCAGCGCCAGATACTGCACTTATGGCAAGTAGAGCAGGGAGTAATTGAGTCAGTTTCATACTAGTGCCTCGTGTATGTTGTTACATAACTGGGTTCAATACTAGCGCTTTAAACTGAATGGTAACTGACATGTAACCGATAACAGGGGCGTGTTTACAGCTTTTTACTAACGTTTACTGTTCTTGACACAAGCCAACGTTTTCTCACATTTTTGACGATTTTAGGAACTTTTATAGGCTATAAGTTGCGTAACTAATTGTTACAGCAAGTGCTTTTAACACTAGCCGTAATTTATAATTAGCCTGAATTATTGGATAATAAATCTATCTCGAGCAGCTATTTTCAGTGCTAACCGCGTTTAAATTACTTGCAATAGGCAAGCTATTGACGCGTAAATTTACCTTATTTTCACTGAAAATCTCTGGCTAGAGAAAATAAACTTAAATATCATTATGGTTCAATATGTTAGTAAATCTCTAACCAGAGTTCAGGTTAATTAGCGTTTAGGTTTTTCGGGTAGGGCTGCTTTTAGTTGCTCCGGTGTTACGTTAAGTGCCTTTGCTACAACCGTTAAATCGGCATTAGGGCCGCCGGCTTTTTGCATTGCTTGCATAAGCACTTTTTCGCTAACGCCTAGTTTGTTAGCTGCCTCAGCAAACCCCGGTGGCAACATGCCGCCGTTAGGGCCACCCGCCTTTGGACCGCCACCGCCAGGTGGTTCATGGCGAGTTAATTTAGTGCCTTCAGGTGGCTTAGCCCCTACACCCGCTTGTGCTGTGGTCGTAAAGTTGTTTTGTGCAACCACGCCTTTTAAGCACTTAGGTAAGTTAGGGAATGTATTACTTGCATGGTAGTGGTAAGTAACTATGCCGCTTTCACCCACGGGGCCTGTGTGGCCATTACAGCTATCAAGCTCGGTTGGGGATGTACCATCAATTTCTTGGCTTCCGTAAATTGGGTAGCCATCAAAGCCATAACCAAATAGGGCGCTTGGCTTTTGCGTTAAATTATTACAGTTGGCGTTTACATGTTCGTGTTTATATACGCTGTCTATATCACTAGCGGTGCCGTGGTAGTG
Organism: Pseudoalteromonas sp. UBA6610; assembly: GCF_002433295.1. NCBI lineage: Bacteria > Pseudomonadati > Pseudomonadota > Gammaproteobacteria > Alteromonadales > Pseudoalteromonadaceae > Pseudoalteromonas > Pseudoalteromonas sp. UBA6610. The sequence goes on from NZ_DJHW01000055.1 coordinate 27,063, forward strand.
GTACCAACCGCCCGGATCAATATGACCTGCGCAGGTATCAAGCGCGGGTAAATGCCCTGTATGTTGCACACTTGGCGCATCCGAAAAAATAGGCACACCCGCAAGCGCTATACCCACTTTAGATACAGTGCCCAACGCTGTTGATTGCTCAGACATAACAGGGTGCAGTGGTAAAAGGGCGGTAATTTCTACGCTTTCATCTACCGATACATTAATACATGCATGTTCAACGGTTGGGCGAATGGTCGCGTTATCAACAATATGCACTTTGCCGTCTTCATCGTAAAAGGTAAAACCTTGCTCGTTAAGCATGGTTAAAAATGCTTTATCTAACCTATATAGCCCCGCATCGGTGCCATCCCAATCCCAAATTCCACCTACGTCGTCGAGTGTTTCTGGGCAAAAAGGGCCGACTTCAATGTTGTCGGGCTGATATTTTAAAACAACCTGGGCACACTGGGTTTGTAAGCCGTTTTCAAGCGTACACTCAACAGTTTGTGGCAGCTTTACCATGGCTTTAATATTAAAATCATCGGTATTAATAAGTGTGTTTTTAGCGCTTTTAGCTTCTGGGGAGGCAGGTGTACTTTCGCTTTTTATCTGCTCGCCACATGCAGTTAAAAGTACCGTGGCACTAAGCAGGCAAAATGCGAGCTTAGTTTTTGTAGTGTTAACGCTAGGCGCTTTTAAACGACTTCGTTTAATTGTTCTCATACTTACCCCAAAACGATTTATATACGAAGGTTTTAGTATGGCAATAAATTGTGCAAATAAAATGAAAGTTTTAAAAGAGTTATTGATATGTTTGAGATGCATGGCTAGCTTTTAATTAACATTATTGGGAGTTGTTATTAAGTTATTTAATAAACTTACACGATTAAATACGAAGTATAAAAGTACAAGTTAGCAACTGCTGTTTTTACTTGCCCAAGGTTTACCAATAAAGCTCCATATATTTAAAGCGCAAAAAGCACAAACCTAGGTTTGTGCTTTTATATTTTACAGTTAAATAATTATATTTTTTCCCAGTAGGGTTCGTCACCAAAGTAGCCGCTAAAGTAGTCTATAAAGGCCCTTACTTTTGGCGCTAATAAACGCGAACTTGGGTAAACACTCCAAATAGCGGTGTCGGATGCAAGTGGGTAGTCTTGTAAAATTTGTACCAGCTCACCACTTTGTAGTTTTTTATAGGCACACCAGCTCGACATTAACGTAATACCTAAGCCTTGCACGCACGCATCGCGCACCGCTTCACCGTTATCAGCTTGTAATACGTTATTGGTTTTAATGTTTTGTGTGCCCTCGGGTGTAATAAACGACCACGTAGTTAAACCATGTAAATTAACACAGGTATGATTTTTTAAATCTTGTGGTGTTGTTGGGGTGCCGTGTTTTGCAAGGTAATTAGGCGATGCGCAAATTAAGCGTTTATCGCGGGCAACCTTTCGGGCTATAAGGGTTGAGTCGTTAAGGGCGGCGTCGCGTATTGCTATATCAAAACCGCCGCCGACCATATCAATAATGCTATCGCTTAAGCGTAAATCAATTGTCAGGTCGGGGTATTGCTCAATAAATCCAGCCAATGCAGGAATAATATGCATACGCCCGAACGAAGCAGGGGCGGTAATGCGCAATTTTCCTTGTGGAGTTACACTGCCAATACCTACCGAGGCGCGTGCCATTTCAACATTGGCAAGCACTTCCTCGGCGTGGGGTAAAAAAGCTTGGCCCTCTTCGGTTAGCGATACTTTTCGGGTTGTACGATGAATAAGTTTAACGCCGAGCGTTTCTTCAAGCTTATTCATTTGGGCACTAGAAACCGCAGCCGACAAACCTAACTCCTTGCCAGCTAAGCTAATATTGTGTGTTGTTGCGATTCTGACAAACAGATTTAAATGGGCAATGTTCATTATCAAATTTTTCAATAAACTGATTATTTAAACAACTATATTATCAATACTTAGTTGTGTAAATATACTAGCAGCTTATTCATTGTGACTTTTCCTGTGGCGCTTACTATAAGCGCCTTTTTTTTCGGTATTTTTCTCGTTTAAATTTTTAAGTTTAGAGTGAGCCTGCCTTATGAGCCGTAATACATCATTACTTTTAAAGTATTTATTTAAGCAAACTTGGCCTATGTTGGTTGGCTTGTTTTCTATTATGGGAAGCCAGCTGGTTGATAGTATTTTTATTGCTAAGCTAGGCGCTGAGCCGCTCGCTGTAGTTGCCTTTAGTATTGCTATTTTCCAGGTAATTGTGGGAGTACAAGTAGGCTTAGGTATTGCGGCAACTGCGACCATTTCTACTGCACTTGGGGAAAATAAAGTTAACTATGCACGCTACTTAGGTAGTTTAATCGTACTTATTGGCACCGTAATAGTAACGCTATTGTGCTTGGCATTGTGGCTTTTTCAGCAGCCTATAATTTTAGCGCTGGGTGCAACGCCTTCGTTATTTAATTTAACCGAGCTTTACTGGTTGCCTTGGTTAATAAGCTGCTGGCTTGGAGCGCTGCTTTATTTTGGTTACAGTATTTGCCGTGCCCATAACGAAACCTTATTGCCTGGGCGAATTATGGTGCTAACCAGTGTGTTAAATATAGCGCTCGATCCATTGTTTATGTTTACCTTTGATATGGGTTTAGCGGGTGCTGCATGGGCAAGCTGTGTTGCTTTTGCAATAGGCTTAGCAGTGGTGTTTTACACGCTTATTAAACGAGAACTTGTAACCTTTGATGTTTTAAAAAACCGCACCGAGCAGGCAATAAAAGCCATTGCAAAAATGATGGCACCGGCTTTACTTTCACAGTTTATTCCGCCTATTTCAGCCATGATAGTAACTGCACTGATTGCCGCGTATGGTGGGTTCGCTGTAGCAGCTTGGGGGCTTGCAAACCGTATTGAATATATTGCGATTATTTTAATTTTAGCGCTTACCATGGCGCTGCCCCCCATTGTTGGAAATTTAAAAGGGCGGGGCGAGCTTAGGCAAATATTAAGCGTAGTAAAACTTGCGTGCGGTTTTGTAATTGGCATACAAATTTTATTAGCGGTTATTATGCTAGGTGTGGCTAACCCGCTTGCAAATGCGCTTAGCAATAATAGTGAAATAGTAGCTAACCTAACAGATTACTTTGCATTTGTGCCCCTGAGCTACGCGGCTTTGGGTGTATGTATGATCACGGTATCGGTATGTAACGCGCTGGGCTTTGCGACCACGGCCTTATTTATCTCCATATTGCGGCTATTTTTGTGTTACTTACCACTACTTTGGTTAGGCTCGTATTTTTACGGTTTAACAGGGTTATTTATCGGTATGGCATGCGGTAATACCTTGTCGGGTATTGTGGGTTGGCAGCTTTTTAAGCAGCAATATAAGCGATTAACAACACACGTTAGCGTGCGCTCAAGCACTGTTTAATTATCAATATATTGAAGAAAGTTATTCCACTTAAATTGCAATTATCAAAATAGTTAAATGCAATTAGTATGCACCTCATTGAATCATTGCTTAATCTATAGCAGCTAAATTTGCTGTGTTTAGGTCAAGCAATTGCAATAAAAATAGAGCTGCTTGAGGTGAATAACATGAAACTTTATAAATTGTTTTTAATAGCTATAACGCTATACGCAGGCGCTGCAACGGCTGCACAAGATTACTTTTCGATGAGCTATATTCAAGGTGAAGGAGACGTGCGAGGGATTAAGGTGGCTTATCAATATGCCTTAGATTACCAAATAGAAGGCTTTGAAGAGCTAGAGATTTACCTAGAAGCCAATGCTAACTTTTTTGAATACGATGACCCAAAACGCTACGACGCTAATTTAGGCTTATCGCTTTCGCCTGTTATTTTTTATCCTATTGGCAGTATTGCTGGGAACCGCGTTTTTGCCGAGTTTGGTATTGGTTTAAGCCTATTAGACGACACTAAATTTGCGGGAAAAAACATAAGCACACATTACCAGTTTGAAGACCGCCTAGGCATTGCCATGAAATTTGGTGAGGCTGAGCAACACAGCGTGTCGCTTAAGTATTTTCATTATTCAAACGCTGGTATTAAAAAGCCTAACCCAGGCCTCGATTTTATATCGCTAAGCTACTCGCGCGCACTTTAGGTGAGTTGCTTACTATTTATAATATGCGTAAAAATGCCACTAGGTCGGCTTGTTCTTGCTTGGTTAAATTAAGCTTTATAAGCAGGTCGGTGGTTTTAGGGAAGTGTGGGTCGTTTAGTTGGTTTTTTCGTGGTCTGGGCCTTACTCCGCCATGGTTATATAAGGCGACAATGCCGGCCAAATCGTCAAATAAGCCGTTATGCATCCACGGGAATGTTTGCATTAACCCTAATAGCGATGGGGTTCTAAATTGGCCAATATGCTCAGGGTTGTGGGTGGCATCGTAGCGGCCTTTATCTTCAAAACGGCGGCCGTAATAATGCAGCCCTGTGCCATGGAATTGGTTGTCGCTAAGTAGTGCGCCGTTATGGCAAGTCATGCATTTAGCTTTAGTTCTAAATAGGTGCAGGCCATTTAACTCACTATCACTTAGGCTACTAACTGCTTGCTGTGGATTTTTATTAAGCTGCGTTAAAAAAGTTTTATAGCGGCTATTTGGCGCTGCTAATGTGCGCTCAAACGCAACTAAGGCTTTAGCCATTTGCTCAGTGGTTAACGTGCTGCTATTAAAAGCGCTTTTATTAAATGCTCGGTAACTCTTATCTTTATTTACTCGGGCTAAAGCTATTTTTGGATCTAAGTCCATTTCAATTGGGTTTTCTATTGGCATAAGCGCTTGCTGCTCAGCGGTGCTTGCGCGTCCATCCCAAAAAAAATGTTGCCATTGATCAATACCAAAAATAGCGGGGGTGTTACGCGTGCCTATTTGCTCGTCAATGCCTATGGCTGTTGTACGGCCATCATGAAAGCCTTTGTCGCGTTCATGGCAGGTTGCGCAGCTAACGGTATTATTACGTGAAAGCTGCACATCGTGAAAAAGCTTATCGCCTAGTGCAACGTGCTCAGGTTTAGGCGATGCTACAGGCAAAAGCGACATGGGCTCAACGCTTCTTCCGTCACTGGTTTGAATAGCAGGCCAATGAGCTTGGCCTTTACTATAAAGTGAGCGTAAATCGTTACTACTTGTTGATTTGGCGTTTAAGCTAAATGAGCACAGTAAAAAAATGCTTAATAACCTAATCATAGTTATAGCTAACTCCTACCCAAAACATACGCCCGGGCTCAATACCTGATGCTCCTTCGTTTACTGTGTAAGTGCGGGCATTTAATAAATTAGAAATATCCGCTCTTATGTCAATAGATTGGGTTTTTGTGAGGTTATGGCTATAGCGTAAACTTAGCCCTAGCATGGTTCTGGCGCGTATTTCTTGCTCTTCGTATACATCAACTAAGCTTGATTCTACAGGGCAACTTGTACAGCTTTGCTCAAGCCCAATACTTTCGCTAGCCCCGGTACTTACCGCGCTGGTGTAGCTGTCACTGTAGGTAACATTTAAGCCTGTACTAAATGAGCTGTTCCAATCAACATTCCAGCCAAGCGCACCTGACACTGGGGTGCCAAAGTTGGTGCGTATTTGCTCTAGCTGCCCAAGCGTTACAAGCTCGCCTTCGCCTTGTGCATTGAGATAATAAACGAGTTCATCAAGGGGGGTATTTTCTGCACTAGCGCTGTATTCGTCGTTTGAAACTTTGTTTTCAGCATAGGAGGCATTGGCCCATAAAGAGTGTTTACCAAATTGTGCACTCCACGAGATAGAGTAGCGCTCTGAGCTGCCATCACCCTCGTTAGTCATATAAATGTATTTATAGCCATCACTAGCTGCTTCTTCATCGGTAACTTGAGAAAATTGCTGATGCTTTTTACGTTTTACATATTTGAGAGATATATTGCCTGCTTTTTCAAATGAATGCGCAATGCCTAATGCGAGTTCGTCATCGTAGGGGGTATTTACATCATCAAAGCGGTATTTAAACGCGCCGGTGTAGTTAGACGGTAGCCACCCTTGAAGGTAGCCGTTTTCAATTGGGCGGTACTCTCGGTATGAAAAACGCTGCTGCTCTTTTACTTTATAACCAATAATGGCTGAGTCGTAATAGCGGTTAACCCCTGCGCTAATAATAGTGCGGTTGTTGTTAAATACATCGTAACCAAGGGATAGACGTGGCGCAATATTGTGATTAGCTAAAAAGTCATCGTATTCATAGCGCATACCTAAATTTAAGCTTAATTGCCCTAAGGTGATGCTATCTGTTGCATAAAACGAGGCGCGATTTAACGCTACATTTATATACTCTGCTGGGGTTACTAAGCGGCCATTAAAATACTGCGCGGTGGCTGTTACATTGTTGCTGTACGCTGTTATGTGATCTTGGTTGTTAAAATCAATTTCGCCCCCTAGCTGCGCTGCAAGTTCGTCAATAGATATAGTGGTTTCAAGCGCTTGGCAGTCAAGCGTGTAACCACTGCAATTAAGTGGTGTACTAGCGCTAGACCATATAATAGGGGAGTCGTAGTTGTAGCTATTTTGTATGCGTTCGCGCTCTACTTCTTGGCGAATAAGCTCTATACCGGCCTTAATATTATGCTCAGTTCCTGCAAATTCAAATGAATTGAAATTTAGCGTGTTTTTCCAGCTGGTGGTGTATTGGGTGTTATCTAAAGCGCCATAGCCTCCTTGGCGAGAGTAGCGCGTTTGCGCATCGCCTTGGTCGGCATATTGTCCCCAATCTTTGCCTTTAGCTTGCAGCCAGTTATAAAAGTGCGCTGGGCCTTCTCGGCTGCTATCACTCATACTAAAATTAAGGTTACTGCGCCAGGTTGCAAAATCAAAGTGCTGGGTAAGTGATGCGACCGCGCCTACGGCGCCGCCTTCTAAATGGAAGTCGCTGTCTTTGGCGTCGGTTATAAAGTCATCTACTTCGTAAGGTGAATACATTAGAGTTAAATCTAATGCGTCTACCCAGCCATTGCGATAACCATATTTAACAATGGCATTTATGTTTTTACGGCTTTGCGTTTTAACTTCCCCTAACGACAAATCGCTGATGTCGCTGGTTAAGTAACTAACACTCATCATTACGCCATGGCGCTTATTAATTTGTTTATTAGCACGCAGGTTATAGCTGATTTTTTCATACTTAGGCGTTTCAAGTGTGCTTTGATCAACATTTTGCTGAGAGCTGTCTTGATCGGCTTCTATAAAGTGATAACTCCCCCAGCTACTTTGATTACCCCGCACACCAAAGCTAAAACTGTCATTGATAAATACGCTTTTGGTTTTACTATCAACAATGCCACCCGAAAAGCCACCAAACTCAGCCGGAATGTTATGGTCGTACACTGTGATTGATTCAACTACATCGGAGTTTACATTCATGCTTTGCACGCCGCCCGATACATCGTTTGATGAAGAGCTTAAGCGGCTGCTGCTACCCGGGTCTATGCGGTTATTGTAGTTTAGTCCATCTAATGAAAAGCCAGTTTGCCATGGCTGCGCGCCTGAGATTGATATTTCTGGTGCGCTGATTTCTGCCAAACTACCAATAGAGTAAGCCTCGTTGCTTAGCTGTACACCAGGGAGCAATGCAATAAGCTCGTTTATATCGCCGTTGCCTTTAGGTGTGGCATTTATAAAGTCACGATTTAAGTAAGAACGCCCAATAACTTCGGGTACTTCTATGCCTATGTACTGGCCTTTTACTTCAATGTGCTCAAGTGCTTCACAACGCTCTTTTTGCTCATTTTTAAGGTCGTTACATGGCTGTGTTTTTGGTTCGGTCTGCTGTTGCTGCTCTGCGGCGTATACACCCTGAGAAAGCAAAAGCAGACACGCGAGGGTAGTCGGTGTCTGCATTTATTACGGCTCTTAGTTAAATACCTAGTGGGGTAGTGTCTTCGCTATCAATTACGCCATCGTTATCGGCGTCTTGGTCGGCAATTAATCCAGCTAAGGCTATATCTTCATCGCTGGTGTTAGGTAAAAAGAAGTTAGGTAAGCCGTCGTGGTCTGTATCTACGCTGGCAATAGCTATGCCTTTAAAGTCATCACGAGAGGCGACTAAGTTGGTCATGCCTATGTAAAGCTCAAGCTGATCGGCTTCGCCATTAACGCCATTATTTATTAAGCTTTGTGCTTTAGTGGTATCGTTAATTAGCGTAAAACTGTTTACTAAATCTTCCATGTTGTCGGCAATAATTGTATCGGCAAAGTTTAAAATAAGAGGCTCAAGTGTATTTAAAAGCGTGCTAGCTTGTGTTTTTGCATTGCTATAGTTTGCTGAAAAATCGCTAATATTCGCCGCGTTAGTGCCCATGCTTGAAAGCATAGAATAACGCTCAAATTCACCTGTTTGAGCTTCCTCTAAGCCAATTACTTCGGCTTTAACAGCGGCTAAAATAGTTTCTAGCTGATCGCTTGTTAATGCATTTAGCTCAGGGGTTATTTCAGTAATAGCATCATTTAAAGTGGTACTTGCCAGTGATGTTTGGTTTGCATTAACTAAGTAACCTAAGGTTTCTAAGCGGGCTTCAAACCTGTCTTCGGTATCTTCATCTAGGGCAATGTAGCTAAGTAGTTGATTGTGTACACCAGCTACTTGCTCCGATAAGCCGCCTTTAATAAGCGATACTATTACTTGATTATGAGCTGCAATTGATGAGGTATTACTTAGCGTACGTATATCGCCTGCATTGAGCGTATTAAGCATGGTTAAGCATTTATTAGCGGCATTTGCTGTATCACCACCGACTTGCGCAGTTAAATCAACTAACAATTTACAGCCCTTGGAACCGGTTAAAAGCGTGGTTGATGATTCTTTGCTTATGTAGTCATCCGAGGCTATAAAGTCGCCAGCATAGGTAAATACTTGCTGTGCTAGATCGTTTCTGCCGGCTTCACTTAAAATTAGGCCTGTGCCAGGGACGTTATCAAGCGATGTTAGCGCTCTAAAAAATTCGTTGTAATCACCATTTTCTGTAAAAAAGCTGCGAGCTTGAGCTGCGGCACTCGTTATATCTTCACCACCAAGCAGGCGATTAGCTATATTAAAACCATACACTTGCTCTTGCGCGTTGTTTATATCGGTTTCGCTGTCTGATAGCGTTATTGCTGGGTTTTCGTCGCTTTGGTAAAGGCCTTCAATTAAGCCTGCTAAAAATTGAATAGGGTAAGTGTAGTTATCTAAAGTAGCGGCGCTATAAGGCGATGCAGAGTATGCGTAGTTACTATCAAAACCCGTTGAACCATACATGGCAAGTACTTGGTTAGTATAGTCTTTTGCCGCTTCAAATTCGCCAGCTCTATAAAGGTATTGCGCAGCCCATGCACCATGTAGCGTTTTGTATTGCTCGTATGGTTGGCCTTCGTATTCGCCGCTACGTACTAGCCTGTAACCTGTTTTTACTGCAAGTTGCGCGTAGTTATTAGCAAGCAATTTGGCTTGCGTTAAATCGCTTTCATCTAGGCTTTGCGCATAGCTTTGTAGGGCGTCATCTATTGATAAGCGTACGCCATTTAAAAAGTAGCCATAGCTTGAGGTGTATTCGTCTTCGCGTACTTGCTCTGCGTATAATGAAATTGTATTTAACAAATTACTTGCTTGCGAAACTTGATCAGCAGCTAAATAGCTTTTTACTAAAGAATAAAGGGCTGATGCGTCTGATGAGGCAATGTTATCAAAGCCTTTATCAGCTAAGTATTGGTTGTAGGCCGCCACCGCTTGGTCACGGTAATCGTTTGCTTGTTCTGTTTGGCCTATTTCGTCTAGTGCTTGTGCCACATCTTTTAGTGCCGAAGAACGCGCTGTTTGCTCGTTTATAAGCGCTAAATAGTCGTTAGCAGTATCTAAAAATCCTGCACGTGCATAGGCCGCAGCTTGGGTTGCGTATACCTCATATCGAGAAAGTTCATCGGCAATATTTGCGCTTAACTCGTCGGCTTGTTTTAAGTGCGACAGACTAGAGCTGTAATAATAATTAAGTTTATCTTCGTTAGTTACATAAGAAGGGCTTAGTGAAATAATTGCAGTTAACGGCTCGCTAATTAGACCATCTGTGTAGCTAATTTCAAATTGCTCATCAATGCTGCTTAGAGATTGAGCCTCATAGGTAAATTCACCCGTGGTGCTATTTATGCTCATTACGCCATTACTCGGTGGTGTTATTAAGCTAATAGTTACGGTGTCGCCATCTAAGTCTTGTGTAGTAATAACCCCTTGAGTGGTGGTTGAAGAGGTAACAAATACATTAGTAGTGAGGAGCTGCGGGGCATCATTAACATTTTCTACGCTAAAACGTATCACTACATTTGCCGTTAAGCTGCCATCGCTTGCGCTAATGGTTGCTGTGTCTTCTCCAAAATAATTACTAAATGGTGTGTAGGTAAATTCACCGTTTGCTTCAACTGCTATGATGCCATTGCTTGGTGCATTGGCAAGCGTATAGCTTAAGGCGTCATCGTCGGTGGCTGTTACTTGGCCTGAAAAAGTGGTGTCTTCGTTTACAGTAAAACTTAAATTAGGTTGAGAAAACTGTGGAGCAGTATTACCAGAGCCCCCGCCACAACCAGCCAACGCAAGCGCGCATAATATTGGGGTAAATTTAATTAGCTTGTTCATTATTGTTAATATTAAAAGTTAATGATGTTGCGAATGATAACGCATATCAATTAGGTTTTAAAGTGTGTAAAGTATTTGTCATATTAATAGTGAGTATCCACAAAGTACTTATAAGGCAGCTAAAACACAAAACCCTGCTATTAACAGGGCTTTATTGTGAGTAAAAATGAGATTAGTAAAGAGGGGGATGGTTATTAGTTTAAGTCGCTAATAATAAGCAGCGGAAAGTTTTTAGCTGAACGAGGTTGCCAATTATTATAGCTAATATTGCTAATTCCAAAATAGTTAAGCACCTTAGGTGAGTACGTCCAGCCACGCGCACGTTGCTTTATGGCGGCGCTGCGTAAACTGGGTTTTAGCCCTACTGTGAGTAGGTCGTGATTTACATTTAGCTTTGTGTAAAAAGCTTTTTCGCGCAAGCTTGCTTTAGCAATTACCTCATCGTAATGGGCGCGTAATGTCTGCCACTTTTGGCTTTTTTGTGGCTCTTTTAAATGCTTTACCATGGCATCAATATCACTATCTAACCACTTAGCTGAGGCTGCATCCCCATGCCAGCCAATAATTGTATTGGGCTCAATTGTAGTAGGGTGGCCAGCAAGCAACACATAATTAGCACACGACGAAAAGCAAAACTGCTTTATGTTTACTGTTAGCTTATGCGCCAAAATTAATTCGGCTAAGTCCATCCCTAAATCTATGTTTCCGCCGCCGCTGGTAATCGTAAATGTATTAATTGTAGGGTTAGTTTTTAAAAGCTCAGCTGCCGTATTGTTATTTTGTTTGTTGATTTGGCCACTGTATATAATGGTTTTATCACTTAAGGTTACTTGAGCCTGCAATAACGTGGGGAGTATTAAAAAAAGGGTAAAAATTAATTTATGCATATGAGTTTTAAGTGAGTATTTTTGCCAAAGGCTACGTAATTTGGCTAAACGAGGCAAATACTAATTTGTCTAAAGTAAGTTAACCCCTTTTAACCCATCCTTAACCCTTGCCCTAATACACTGTGTGTAATGATGTAAATTAGGCACAGTTAAATGGTTTATTTTAAAAAGCGCTCAACGGTTTTATTGCTTGCACTTAGCTGCACGCTTGCTGCGTGTAGTAGCCAGCCAAGCTATACAGGTAATAGCACCGAGCAATCGCTAAAGCAGCATGCAAATTGGCAATACACACAAGATGATGCAACCGAGGTAAGTTATATCTCTGATTTAGTGAATATAGCGGGGCTTGATTCGCTTATTAACCAAGCCGTTGCAAATAACCCTTCATTTAACCAAGTGCATGTGGCGCTAAAACTTGCTTATGCGCAGCGCGATGTTACCGCAGCAAGCCAGTGGTTTAGTGTAGATGCCGATTTTGACGCTCAGCACAACGAAACAACTGGCACAAAGTACAGCTCATCGCTAGGGGTTAGCTGGGAAGCCGACGTATGGCAAAAAATTGCTGATAACGTAGCCGCGCAAGACATGACCATAGCCAGTAATCAGGCCACTTACCAAGGCGCTAAAGACACCTTAGTAGCCAGCGTGATGCGCACGTATTTAAACATTATTTTGCAGCAAGATTTACTTAACATAGAGCAGCAGCGCTTAACGGTTTTAGAAAATAACGAGCAAAGTATTGTTGAGCGTTACCAATATGGTTTAGGTGATTTAGAAGCCCTTGATACCGCGCGTACAAATACCGCTTCAACCCGAGCCACTATTGCCGATTACCAAGAGCAAATAGCACAAGCTAAACGCGCTTTAGTATTATTAGTGGGCGCTGATAAACTTGAAAACTTACCTACTACCTCTGTTTTACCTGAGGTTATTGAGCCGCTAAGCGCGTTACCAGAGCAAGATTTAGCGCGTCGCCCCGATTTACAAAGTGCCTATTACAATATTCAATCTAAACGTTATTTAGTGGATGTAGCTTACAAAGATTTACTGCCAAGCATTACGCTTTCGGCATCGCTTAGCGATTTAGCAACTACACCCAGCCAAGCATTATTAACCAGCCCAGTATGGAACTTATTAGGCAGTTTAAGTGCGCCCTTGTTTCAAGGCGGGGCACTTCGTGCACAAGTTGATATTGCAAAATTAAATGCCGAACAGGCGTTTTGGGAATACCAAGACACGCTACTTAGCGCCGTAAACGAAGTAGAAAACGCACTAGGCCAAGAGCAATCATTAACACAGCAGCAGCTACAAATTAGTAAAGCACTTGCCAGTGCTAAGCGCAGTTATAGCAACTACCAAAGCAAATACCAGCAAGGTTTGGTTGATATTTTAGACCTACTAACCGTGCAGCAGCAGGTGTACGACCTACAAGCTCAGCTTAGCCAAATAAATTACACCCTTTTAACTAACCGTATAGATTTAGGCCTTGCCTTGGGCCTTGGAGTATCGTCATGAAAATTTCGCCAGTACCTGTTGTTGTAACTCTTGTTGCCATTGTTTGTATAGGGCTTGCTATTTCATATAACGGCCAAAAAATGGCGCAGCAAGCAAATGGCCCAAAGCCAGAACCGGCTAAATCTGTGGCACCCAATGTATCGGTTATAAATGCTGTGCCAAGTACGTATCAAGCCTATGTTAGCGGCCACGGTGAGGCTAAAGCACACTGGGCACTTAGCTTAAAAGCACAAGTTAAGGGCGAAATAACCAATATGAGCGAGCAATTTGCTACCGGTAATGTAGTTAAAAAGGGCCAAGTGCTTGCACAAATAGATAACACCGAATACTTACAAGCAGTCGCGAGCGCTAAAGCCACATTGGCAGATGCCAAACTTGCCCTACAAGAAGAGCAAGACTTAGGAAACCAAGCAAAGCGTGAATGGCAGCGCTCGGGTGTAACACAAGCGCCAAGCTCACCTTTAGTATTTAGAACGCTACAGCTAGAAGCCGCCCAAGCAACGGCCGATAACGCCCAATACGCACTACAAACTGCGCAGCGTGATGAAAAAAACACCCATATAAGTGCGCCGTTTGATGCTGTTATTTTATCGCGCGATGTAGATTTAGGCACTTACGTAAGCATTGGCGATACACTGGCTACATTAAACAGCACCGACAAAGTAGAAATTAGCGTACCGCTTTCATTAAGCCAATGGCAAAACCTGGCAAGCGATAAGTCGGGCGAGGTTATTTTAAGTGATGTAACAACACAGAATCAGTGGCAAGGTTACATTGCTCGTTTTGAGCAGCATCTTGACGATAGCTCACGCCAGCGCAGTGTAGTGGTTGCGCTAGACAAACCTTTTGAGCAAGCAACACCATTGCTACCAGGTACATTTTTAGCGGTACAAATTGCCGGCAAAGCGCTTAACAACGTAATTAAATTACCCGCCTCAGCAGTATCGCAAGAGGGCTTAATTTGGTACGTAAACGAGCAAAACACGTTAATGAGCATTCAAGCGCAAAAACTATTTGAGCGCGGTGATTACGTTTATATCTCTCCTATTGAAGGACACACTAATTTACGTGTGGTGGCTCGCCCACTCGTAAGCTACTTAAACGATATGTTAGTAAACCCAATTGTTGAGGAGATGCCATAATGAGCCCGCATCAAGCACCGCAACTACCTAATAATACTAACCCTTTGCACGGCATTATTAGCTGGTTTGCTAACAACTCAGTGGCCGCCAATTTATTACTCATTAGCGTAATAGTTATGGGCATAATGTCGCTTTCTACTTTGCGTAAAGAGGCGTTTCCAAGCCTTGAGCCAGATACTATTTCAGTATCGGTGGTTTACGACAGTGGCGATGCCTTACAAGCAGAAGAAGGCATCGCCCTAAAAGTAGAAGAAGCCCTTGAAACCGTACCCGGTATTAAGCGCATTACCTCTACATCCGATGCCAGCGGCAGTCATGTAAGCATTGAGAAAAAAACCGATTACTCGCTTGATGAGCTACTCACCGATGTTAAAAACCAAGTTGATGCCATAAATAACTTTCCGGCAGATGCCGAAGAGCCGGTGATCGACAAAGCGCGCAGGCAAGATCACGCATTAACTTTACAATTATTTGGTGATGCCGACCGCCATACGTTGCAAAACCTAGGTGAAAAACTAAAAGTCGATTTATTAGCTAAATCGGGCATTAGCGATGTAGAGCAATCGGGCGTGCTTGACCCTATGATGTCGGTAGAAATCGACGAAGGCAAACTACAAGCCTACGGTTTAACTATTAGCGATGTAAGCGAGGTGATTAACAACGAATCATCGAGCCCGCTTTCTACTAGCTTGCGCGATAGCAATAAAATTATGCGCCTAAAAGCGGCAGACCAAGCTTACTGGCAGCGCGACTTTGCCAATATAGTGTTACTTACAACGCAATCAGGCACACAAATTAAATTAGGTGATGTAGCAACCGTTACCGACACATTCGCAGAAGATACCAACTCACTAAGTCGTTATAACCAGAAAAATGCCGTAGGCATTGAAATTTTAATGGATGAAAATAGCGATATAACCACCATAGTTGAGCAAGCACAAAGCGTAATTGATACATGGCACGAGCGGGGCTTATTACCGCAAAATGTAGAGCTTGAAAGCTGGCACGACAAAAGCACCATGATCACCGAGCGCCTATCGCTGCTTACTAAAAATGCCGTAACCGGTATTATTATGGTGTTTGTTATTTTAGCGATATTTTTAAATGTACGCGTTGCACTATGGGTTGCAGGTGGCTTGCCATTTGTATTTTTTGGCACACTGTACTTTATGACCGACAGCTACACCGCACTGACCATAAATGAAATGACCACCTTTGGTTTTATTATGGCGCTGGGGATCGTGGTCGACGATGCCGTGGTTGTAGGGGAGAGTATTTACACCACTCGCAAAAAACACGGCGACACCCTTAATAACACGATTTTAGGCACCATGAAGGTAGCTGTCCCCACCATATTTGGGGTATTAACCACGGTAGCTGCGTTTGTTGCGCTTTCGAATGTATCTGGCAATTTAGGTAAAATTTACTCACAGTTTGCGACCGTAGTGACGATTTGTTTACTGCTTTCGGTTGTTGAATCAAAACTTATTTTACCGTCGCATTTAGCCCACGTAAGCACTAAACGCCAGTTAAAGTCGGGTCTTAGTGGCTTGTGGTCAAAGGTGCAGCACGGCGCCGACAACGGCCTAACTTGGTTTAGCGATAAAGTGTACCGCCGCGTTATTGAATACTCGTTACGATTTAGATACGCCATTGTTGCCGCATTTGTGGCCTTTTTTATTCTGGTTGTTGGCATGCCTATGACCGGTGCAGTAAAAGTAGGTTTTTTCCCAAGTATTGCCGGCGATACCGTAACCGCTGAACTTGTTATGCAAAACGATGCAGCGTATGGGCAAACTAATAAAAACTTGTTAGCGCTTGAGCAAAGTGCACTACAAGCCCAGCAAAATTTAATGGATAAGTTTGACTCGCAAGAGAGCGAAATAACGAGCTTACAATTAGTGAGCAGTAGCGATACTAGCGGTACGGTAAGTGTTGAGCTATTAAACGAGGGCGACTTTACTGCAAGCGAATTTGCACAAGAATGGCAGCGCCTTGCCGGTATGCCAGAGGGCAGCAAAAAGCTACAAGTATTGGCTACACGTAAAATGGTCGATAACTTTAAAGTAGAGTTAAAAGCGTGGGATGACGAAACCGTAATGGCCGCAGGCGCACTGTTTAAAGAGCGCTTACAAAATACTGCTGGTGTTAATGGCATAGACGATAATTTAAACCCAGGTCAGCCACAGCTTAAATTTACCTTAAATGCACAAGGGCGCGCTTTAGGTATGGATACGGCGAGCCTATCAGAGCAGGTTTTACAAGCTTTTGGTGGAGCAATTGTACAGCGTTACCAGCGCGATAAAGACGAAGTAAAAGTACGTGTACGTTACCCAGAAAACGCCCGTAAAACACCAGCCGATATTATGCAATCGCGTATTAGGTTACCCGATGGCACCGTAGTACCTTTGGTTAACGTAGCCAATATAAGTAGCGAATATCAGCAAGATGAAATAACCCGCATTGATGGCCTACGTGCAATTTACTTAAGCGCACAAGTAGATAAAAACATTGTGGCATCTAACGAATTAGTTGCTAACTTAAGCCGCGACTTAGTACCTGAGCTTAACGCGCAATTTCCTAACTTAAGTATTCACTTTGCCGGAGAAGCCGAAGAGCAAGACGAAACAACAGGCTCAATGGCCACTATGTTTATAGCCGCGTTATTAGTTATTTACGTATTGCTGGCGATTCCGCTTAAATCGTACATTCAACCTATGTTGATTATGGTGGCGATTCCCTTTGGTATTGTGGGGGCTATTTTAGGCCATTGGTGGAACGACTTAACCATCAGCATACTTTCTTTAAATGGTATTTTGGCGCTCAGTGGGGTGGTTGTAAACGACAGCCTATTATTGGTATCGCGCTTTAACGAGCTGGTAAAAGATGAAGGCATGAGCACGCACGATGCCATTGTAGAGTCGTGTACAAGCCGCCTGCGCGCGGTAATGCTTACCTCAATTACCACCTATGCGGGCTTAGTGCCGTTATTAAGCGAAACCTCAATGCAGGCACAGTTTTTAATCCCTGCTGCGGCATCACTTGGTTATGGTATTTTGTTTGCCACGGTTATTACATTAATCCTTATTCCGGCATTATTAATGATTCAAATAGACATTAAGCGCTTACTTGCCAATGTGTTAGACTTTTTAAGTGGTAAACGCACCCAAGGAGCTGCCTCTTAATGATAAACGTACTACTGGTTGAAGACGACATAGACCTGGCAACAACAATTGTTGATTACCTCGATATAGAAGACATTGAGTGTGACCATGCAAGCAACGGCGTTTTGGGCTTAAATTTACTGCAAATTAATGATTATCAAATGATTATTTTAGATGTAAACATGCCCAAAATGGACGGCTTAACAATGTGCAAAACATTGCGTGAACAAGGTAAAGATATTCCGGTATTAATGTTGACCGCACGCGATAGCCTCGATAACAAACTAGAGGGCTTTGCCGCCGGTAGCGACGACTATTTAGTAAAACCCTTCGCCATGAAAGAGCTAGTAGCGCGGGTACAAGTGCTGGCAAAGCGCAAAAGTGGTGAGGCAAAACGCCTCACCTTAGCTAATTTAAATTTAGATTTAGCAAAGCGCAGTGCCGATGTAGAGGGGCAAACATTAAAGTTATCGCCCATTGCATTTAAATTGCTAGAAACCTTAGTACGCCATGCGCCGCAGCCTGTTACGCGCAGTAGCATTATGCAAGCTATATGGGGCGAAGAGCAGCCCGACAGCAACAGTTTAAAAGTGCATGTGCATCATTTGCGTAAGCAATTAGAAGCAACCACACACCAAGTTACACTTGAAACCATTCCTAGTGTGGGCTTTGCAATAACAGCAAATGAAGGGCAACCACAATGAAAATAAGGCCTAGTTTAAGGCTCTACTTTTTTGCCAGTATGGTGGTGCTTAGCTCTGCTATGGCCATTGGCTTTTCGTTTTTAAGTGTAAATTACTTTATTGATGGGCTAGATAAAGGCTTAAACGGGGTGATGTTAAAGCTTTCGCAAACCACAGAAGTAAAGCCAGGGGAAACAAAAGAGCTGGTGGGATTTAATATAGCAAGCCGCTGGGAAGACATGCCTGCGTCAATTCAGCAGCGTTTTAAAAAACCAACAGAGGTGGGGCTTTTACATAAAACAAAAGACAGGCCTTCGATGTTTTCTATGCCGCAAAATTTATTTTTTGTGGTGTATTATCCAAACCCCGAAGGCGAGCCGCGTTATATATCGCGCATTATGCTCGAAAAAGACAAACCACAATTGCTCGCTAATATAGAGCCCGAACAACGCATGCTTTGGATTGCCATTACAGGCATTGCTGCCATTGTGTTATTTGCGTTTTTTTTGTTTATGGTAATGAAAAAAATAGCCAAGCCAGTGGAGTCGTTAAGGGGCTGGGCTAAATCGTTAAACCAAACTAATCTGCAGCAAACACCGCCCGATTTTACATATAACGAACTAAACACTTTAGCCACATTAATACGCAGCAGCTTACTTTCGGCAAATGAAAGCGTAGAGCGTGAGCAGCGCTTTTTAAGCTATGCCAGCCACGAGCTGCGTACGCCAATTTCGGTTATTCGCAGTAACGTTGAGTTACTCAATCGGCTGAGCGAAAAAGCCCCGTTAAGTGATAAACAGCAGCTTACACTTGAGCGTATAGAGCGCGCCGGTTTAACCATGAGCGATTTAACCGATACGTTATTATGGCTAAGTCGCAACGAAGATCAGCAAAGTAGTCCAGAACCTGTAAACCTTAGTGATAAAATAACGACCCTGAGTAACGAGCTTAATTACCTGCTTAATGCTAAGCACGTTGAGGTGGTTTTAAACACCCAGCAAGAGAGCGTTATTACAACCGATGCTACTGCGTGCCACATTGTACTGACTAATTTAATTCGTAATGCCTACCAACATACCCAATTTGGCCAAGTACATATTACGCAGCAAGGCAGTAAAGTGACTATTGTTAATTGTAGTAAGCAGGACGAGGCCCCTAAAGCGAGCTCGCCTTCAGCAAAACACGCCAGCATAGGGTACGGACTAGGCCTGCAATTAAGCGAAAAAATAATAAAACGCCACGGCTGGGTTTACGATGTAAACGACAAGCCAGGGCGCTATGAAGTGGTGGTCGATTTTAGTTAGTTATTTGGTTAATTAGGTTTAAAAGTGCATTAAAAAAGCGGCTTAACGCAATGAACGTTAAGCCACTTTTTTGTGATTACTGAAAGGGCGTATTACTTATAATACCCATCCTCAAAATAGATCACTTAATCAAACGAATTGGTATAAATGATTACTCGGGGGCAGCTTGTTTGGTTTTTCTAAACATAAACTCAAGGGGAATGTGTAGGCGCTTTGCCCATGCGTTTTCGGTGTGATCTTCCCCCGGGAAATACTGGCTTTGCCATAGCTTTGCTGGGTATTGTTGCGCCATAAATAGCGCGTCAATTTGCGCTTGTAGCTTAGGGTACATGGCATCTAAAGTGCTGTCGCCATAATCAAAGTATACTTTTTGGTTACTCAGCTTGGCGATGTTGTTGGCAATGTAATTTTTAAACTCGGCAAATACTTCGTCGTCGTGGCTAAAAATACCTGGCCAGTGGGTCGACATACAAATAGCGCCGGCAAATTCGTTAGGGTAATTAAGTAGTGTATACCACGATATAAGCCCACCCATGCTAGAGCCACCAATATAGCGGTGCTGCGCGCCTTTATTTACGTTGTAGTTAGACTCTATATAAGGAATAACTTCTTTAACTAAAAAGCGTGAGTAGTTGTCTGAGTAAACCTTAGAGGCAAATAATTTGTGGCCTGGGTATTTTTCTAACTGGTATAGGGCGTTTTGCTTTTGTTTGCTCAAGGCCTCAAACGGTTGCTGTGGGTAGTATTCGCTGTGGCGGTTTTCTACGGCGTTTGGAATGCCTACCACAATAAATGGGCGTACTTTGCCTTGCTCTATTAATGAGCCGGCTACTTCATCTACGCGCCACTCTTGCTTGTTCCATGTGCTATTGGCATCAAACAGCATGCGGCCATCGTGCATGTAAAGTACATCGTAGGTGGTGTTTTTGCTGTAACCTGGCGGTAACCATACATTTAAAAAACGGTTTTTTACAAACTGTGATTCTATATTGTCGATCACCTCAATATGGCCCTTGCTTACTTGCACTTTGGCCGTGTTTGCATAGCTGGTATGCACTACAAATATTGATAAGCTAAACAGTAAAGCAACTAATTTCATGGTGGCGCCTTAGCATACAAAAAGTGCACTATCACAAGCTTGCAGTGTTAATTCAATGTGAATACGTATGCACTTGTATTTAAGCAACAAGTGCATACACATACAATTTATAAATCGCTGCGCCAGCCCATGCCCGACTCTTCCATAAGGCGCTCGTATACGCCCTCAATATTAAGTGGCAGCCATGCTTTATATTGCTTTAAATCTGAAAACTCATCGAGCTTAACGTTTTGTTTTATTTGCTCTAGGCTTTGCCCTGCAAGCGCTGCGGCGGTTACTTGGTTGTACAGTTGCTCTATATAACTTAAATAACGTGCAACATCGGCTTTATTACCCATATCGGCATGGCCGCCCACAAAGGTATTAAAGTCGTAATTTAAAACCGCTTGGGTTGAATTAATCATACCTTGAATATCGTAGCTCCATAGTTTTTGCCATGGCATTCTGCCAATAACTATCCAGTCGACCACAAATAATATTTTTTGTTTTTCGAACAGCATACTTACCGAGCCTCGGCCATCGTTAGGGCCGTGGTAGTTAAGTTTTAAAGTTGAGCCGCCAAGGGTAAGTATTAGTTCGTCATCAAAGGTAAGGTTAGGCATAACCGTTTTTATTTTCGTGTTTTTAATATCTTGCGCGGTAAGTTTGTGCGCAACAAAGGTAGTGTGCGTGCTTTTAAATACCTCTGCGCCGTAAATATGGTCGCTGTGATTATGGCTGTATACAACGTATTTAACGGGTACGTTATAGCGAGTTTTAATTTGCTCCTTTAACCACGTGGCAGCTTTTTTATTTAGTGGGTCGGTAACTATTGCACCTTGTGGAGTGATTAAAAATACCGAGCGGTGTCTGTCGTCAATAAAGGGTGGAGGCCACCGCCTAAATCTTCAATTTCGTAACTTTGCGCCATAAAACCTGTAAATAGTAGGCTGGTGGCAAGTAGTGTTTGTATTAAGCGAAGCATGCACAATCCTGTTTAATGTTCTATGGGTCTGTTGACCTTTGCGGATTA